>JAISQS010000663.1 GCA_031274045.1 Planctomycetaceae bacterium
ACGGCTTGCAAAATAAGGCTTAAAATCACTAAAATCATTCCACACAAAAAACGAAATAATCAAAAGAGTTTTAACGCAACCAACCAGTAACAGGTAACCAATTTCCCTGCCATTAGTAGCCAAAAATTTCATCCAATCCGCGTTCTTATTCCCTTATTAAAACTCTACAAAATAAGGGAACATAATTGCGTGCTTTTGTTGTCTATCGGCTACTAAGTACGCGGAGTTTGCTAACCAGACGCGGATTGATACGGTGTGAGTCGGTTAGGGTTCTCAATATCGTAATAAAATCATATTGATTGCGATTGAGAAAGGGAATTTTCAAGTGTAAAAAGTATAAAACTTCCTGATTGCTTCGGATATTTGATCCGAAAATTATGTTGACATTTGTATTGAATTTCTTATGAGTGAGACTAAGCCGGAGATTATTATTTGTTTAGGTAGTTCTTGTTATGCGCGGGGCAATGTTAATATTGTCAAGGTGGTTGAGGAGTATTTGCAGAGAAACTCTTATTGTGATGAAGTTGATTTGCGTGTTGCCGGTTCGCTTTGTTGTGGGCTTTGCGGTAGTGGACCAAATATAACGATCAATGGAACGGTTCATTGCGAAGTTGATTCTGGTGTCATGCTTGATATTCTTAAGCAAATTTTGCCGGAACGCGAATCGCAATAATTGGTGCGAAATTCTCTGATTGTTGGGGAAGTTTTCACAGGAAGGTAATGGAAGAATATTAAAAATTTTGTAATATATCAGCGTAATATCCGCTCTAATCGACCTTATTTATAACCTTATTTTTCCTAACAAAACAACCTTAGTAGCCATTGTATTATCCCAGATAACAAACCTTATTACCTTATTATTTCCGGTTCGTTCTGTGCTTTCGCGTTATTACATTCCGTTAGGAATGTATCGCTCGGTAGAAAATGAAGCCCCCGCCGAGTCTGTACATTCCGTAGGAATGAATCGCTCGGTAGGGGATGCATTCCTACGGAATGCTCGTGTGTGGGAACATCATTTTCTACCGAGCGATGCAAACCTACGGCTTGCAAAACGGCTCGTAAAACGGCTTGTAAAACTGGGATATTACATGGCTACTAAGGTTGTAAATAAGGTTTGTTTTACGACAGTGTTGAGACATTTCACTGATATATTAAAAATTTTTCTTATCGTTTATTGCCTTCATGTGAATTATTCGTCGGATACAAATTACGCAATAAAAATTGGAGAATTTTATATTAACCTGTTTTAAAACTATGAACATTCATTCGCCGGTCTATACGACTGATAATACTTGTCAAGATTGTTATAAATGTATTCGTCATTGTCCTTGTCGTGCGATTCGTATAGATAATGGTCGTGCCGGTGTTATTCAGGAGCTTTGTGTTGCATGTGGGATGTGTGTTCGGGTCTGTCCGGCTAAGGCAAAAAAGATACGACCTGATTTGCCGCGAGTTAAGTATATTTTGTCGAGCGGCAAGAAAGTTTATGCGTCGCTTGCGCCTTCGTTTGCCAGCTATTTTAAGGACTGCGAGCCGACGGGGTTGGCGGCGGGGATTTGTCAACTCGGTTTTGCCGGAGTCAGCGAAACCGCACTCGGAGCACAAATGGTCAGTGCCGAAACGGCGGCGTTTCTTGATCGTGCAAAGTCGGGCGTTTATTTTTCCGGTGCTTGTCCGGCGGCAGTTGATTATGTCAAAAAGTACGCGCCGAATCACGTCAAGAATATCGTTCCGGTTTTGTCGCCGTTACTTTCTCATGCGAAGTTATTGCGTAGAACGTATGGTGATGATATTGGTGTAGTTTTTTTTGGTCCTTGTGTGGCAAAAAAGAATGAGGCGGATCGTCATCCTGAGTTGCTTGATCTTGCGGTTTCGTTTAATGATCTTGATCAACTTTTTCTTGCGGAAAATATCAAGCCTGAAAAAATTGAGCGTCAAAATCACGTTACGATGCTTCCGCAGAATGCCGATGAGGGAAAAATCTATGCGGTCGAAGGCGGTATGAACTATACTTTGCGCGGTACAAAAAACGATGTTCATTTTGTCACCGTTTCGGGGCTTCGTAATTTGGAGCGTCTGTTTCGCGATGTTCCCGATGCGGCGCAAATTGGTTCGTGTAAAATTTTTGTTGAGTGTTTGGCGTGTTACGGAGGTTGCGTCAACGGTCCCGTGATGCCGGTAGAGTACGCGGGAACTCTCACTTCAATTGTGCAAATTGCAAAAGCATACGAAGGCGGAAACAGTTTGTCACGCAAATTTGACATTCAAATTGACGAGCGTATATTTGCGGAACCGCCAAATGAACCGGCTGTAACGGAACAAGAAATAAAATTAGCTCTTACATCTGTCGGCAAATTTGTTCCGGCGGATGAATTGAATTGCGGAGGCTGCGGTTATTTTACGTGTAGAGAATTTGCAAAAGCATTGCTGGCAAATAAAGCCGAAACCGAAATGTGCGTCTCGTACCTGCGGCAATTAGCGCAACGAAAAAGCAATGCACTGATAAAATATATTCCGGCTGGTGTATTGATTGTTGATCGTCATTTGCGGGTTGTTGAGTGTAATCGTAGGTTTGCGGAGTTGTTTGATGAGGATACGGTGTTGGCGTTTGATGCTTGCGGGTTGGTTGACGCGGATGTGAGGTTGTTTGTAAAATTCGATGACTTGATTGCGTCGGTGCTGGAAAACGGGGGCGAATTACAAAGATATAATCAAGTTTACGATGATAAAATTCTGAACATCAGCGTCTTCACTATTTCACTTCACCAAAGTGTCGGAGCAATCGTGCAAAACGTGACAAGCATAGAATTACACCGCGAACAAGTTTCAGAAAAAGCACGAGCAGTAATTCAAAAAAATATTATAACGTGCCAAAAAATCGCAAGGAATCTCGGCGAACACATGGCTGAAACCGAAATCCTACTCCGCGAAATCGCCGGCGCATACACCGAAGCCGGCAAAGGAAATAAACCACCACAAAACACAAACACCAATACCAACAAAAACGAGAGTCATAATTGAACAATATTTTTATATTGGTGCCATCAATGCGCTTGCTCTTTGACATTTAACAAAGAACAGCTATTATCGTACAAAAAACATTAAGCGAAATGTAATTTTGCAGCAACAGAACGTATATAATTGAGCGTGGAAATAAAAAATGAAAATAAAAATTGAAATTTGTCTTGGTACAACTTGTCATCTTTTTGGGTCATCGGAGCTTGTTGATATTGAGTCACGTCTTCCGGTGGAGATTGCGGATCAAGTTGAGGTTGTGTATCGGGCTTGTTTGGAGGCTTGCCATAGTCAATGTTACAAGAGTGCGCCGTTTGTACGCATAAATGAAACCCGACTGATTTATGAAGCGGACGCGGTCAAGATTATCGAAGTTTTGCAAGAAGAGGCAGCAAAAATAAAACATGATGCCGACACAAAAAAAAATACATGAAACCAAAAAACGGAAATAATAATTATGAATAATGCAGAGCGGACTCGTCGTCAATTGATGATACGGTTTATTCAAGATTTTTTTGCGGGTGTTCTTGAGGAGACGATAGACCGCATTCCGGTGGAGATGCGCCCGCGTAATTTTCAAGCGAATCGATGTTGCGTTTACAAGGATCGGGCAATGCTTCGTTATCGCTTGATGGCGTTGATGGGTTTTGGTATGGAGGAGGAGTTGGATGAATCGCGGTCTTTGCGGTCGTATTTTTTGGAGGCGGTTGCGGGTCGGAATAATACGCAACCGATATTGACTGTTTGTACGGTTGGTTGTGCGGGTTGTGTTGAAAGTCATGTTCAGGTTTCGGATGGTTGTGTTGGATGTTTTGCTCGACCGTGTGTTTCGGCTTGTCCAAAAAAGGCGATTGCAGTTATCAATCAACGTTCAACAATTGACAGATCAAAATGTATTGATTGCGGGCGTTGTATGAATGTTTGTCCGTACAAGGCGATAATACGCAAGCCGCTGCCGTGTGAAGATGCGTGTCCGGTTGGTGCGATTGGCAAGGGTGATGATGAGCGGGTGCGGATAGATTTTGGGAGTTGTATTTATTGCGGCAAATGTTTTCGGGCTTGTCCGTTCAGTACAATTATGATTCGCTCGGAGTTAGTCGGAATTTTGCAGGCACTCAAAGAAAACAAGCGAGTGATAGCAATGATCGCGCCGTCAATTACGGAACAATTTCCCGGAAGTATTGAGCAACTTTTCGCAGCGTTGAAGCAGGCAGGTTTTGCCGAAATTATTGAGGTCGCGCTCGGCGCGGAGGAGACAACAAAACACGAAGCGGAAGAATTTTTTGAGCGGATGGCAAGAGGAGACAAAGTGATGACAAGCAGTTGTTGTCCGGCATGGGTGGAAGCGGCAAAAAAACATGTACCGGAAATTTTGCCAATGGTTTCCGAAACACCAAGCCCAATGGCTTTCACCGGTCAAATTGCCGCTGAACGTTATCCCGACGCAGTAAAAGTATTCATCGGACCATGTCTCGCAAAAAGAAAAGAAGCACAAAATAATCCGAACATTGATTTCGTTATCACCTTTGAAATACTAGGCTCAATCCTCGCCGCAAAACAGATCGACATAAAATCTATTGAAGCCGAACCGCTAAAAAATCCGGCAGCAAGTTACGCAAGAAACTTTGCGAAAAGTTGCGGAGTAACTGCCGCAATCATTCACCAAATCGGAGAAGAAAACAACAACGAAAACAACGATAGTAATAACAACGACAGTAACAACAACGAAAACGGAAATGAACAGAACAAAAATAATGAATTGCGAAAAATGTTGGATGAAAAATTTATAAACGGGTTGGATCGAAAATCGTTGGCGTTGTTAAAAATGTACGCGAAAGGCGGACAATCCGGCAACTTTCTCGAAGTAATGGCATGTAACGGCGGCTGCATCGGCGGTCCATGCTCTTTGGCAAAATAAAA
>JAISQS010000365.1 GCA_031274045.1 Planctomycetaceae bacterium
CGTTGGTAAGCGGAGTACCGCTCACCAACGGCTACATTGGGTTACCCTTTCAGGGTATTTTTTATTTTCATTATTTATAACGCCCTACCCCAACGGGGTAGTCCAATGTAGCCGTTGGTGCGGTGTACTCACCGTACCAACGGAATGAAGACGCATCGGTCAACGTAAGGTGGGCAACCGACCGCCGGGCTTTCTTGGTGAATAGCGTTTTCGGCGAGCGAAGCAAGCCGAAAACAGCGGATCGCCAAAACGTGTTGGTTCACCAAAACGCCCAAAACGTAGGGCGTTTTGGTTTTGCCAATGCGTAAACCGCCCCCGTTGTCGGCGAGTACGCCGACGCTATTCACCAAGAAAGCCCGGCGGTCGGTTGCCCACCTTACGTTTGCAAACACGTTTTGGCGTTCAGTTCAAACTTGTTTGGTTTTATTACGCACAGAGGCGGGCGGGACGCCCGCGTTCCAGTCCGCAGCCGCTTCGCGGCAATTGTCGGCTGCGCCGACGGGTGACGGTTTGGAATATCAACACGATTCACGCACCATCTCGTCGGGGGCAAGCCCCCGTCGCTAACATTATGGCAGCCGCTTCGCGGCAAAATCGTGTGGCATAACGGGGATTGAGTAGTACAACAAGGGACAATTTGGATACTAAACTAAAATTTTTTACATAACTAAAATTTCAATGGATAAAAATATTTATATTGAACTGGAACTTTTTCTTGATCCGGCGATAACAGATTCTGTTGCGCTAAAGAAAGATTTAGAACAAAAAATCGGTGATTGGAATAAGATGTTTAACGCGGATCCGAAATATAAAATTCGGGTCAGCACCGCAAAGAAATTTATCAATGAAGAACTTGCCGGTGCGAATCTGAAAAAATTAGCAGAAGAAGCCCGCAATGAACGGCTACAAAAATTACAGCACGATATTGCTGAATTGAAACTCCTCGATGATGAGATCGATGAGGACGGTCTCAAACATCTCAAAACAAGTTTCAAAAACTTTTTTACAGAAGACACTATTAAATCGGAAGCAGGCGGTCCGTTGGAATTTGTCCCGCCAACTTGTCCGCCGTCGTTGGAGTGTAAAAAAATCGCGTCCATTGTTGAGATGCGATCCGTTTCGTTCGATTTAAAAATTGTCAAAAACGGACAATACAAAAATCTGTACGATTTCTTAGAATTGTCCCCGTCGTCTCCGGTTCATTTATTATACGAAAAAGCAAAAAGCGAATCCGAACGCATCAGGAGAATCACATCAAAAACTTCCGAAGTTGATGCCCAAAACCGACTCGCCGGTAAAGCTCTCAACTACTTCAAGAACGAAGAATCAAAAGAAGGTTACGACAAAGCACTAAAACGACTGCCATTCGATAATCTCTGCGACGAAAAATTCAAATTAAGAGCAAGAAAAAAAGAAATCACCTGGAAAATTTATCAAATGAGCATCAATGATACTTTGAGTTGCGATGCCGGTTTAACACAAGAAGAAGCCGAATGGTTAGTCTACGATTATTTTTGCAATAAATTAAAATGCCCAAACCCAAAACCGGAAAAAGATGAACTAACAGAACCACAAACAATAACCCAACCCAAAACCCAAACATCAACATCACAGCAACCGTCATCAACTCCTCCAATAAGTATTCCGCTCCCTCCAATCAACATTCCTAATCTGAACGATATTAAAGAAACGACTCAGAAGGTTGGCGGCAAGATAATAAATTTCGTTAAGGACTTTATTCAACATCCGCCAGCTCCGCCCGAACCGCTTGGAGAACACAAAGTTGAAACGCAACAAGATTTTGACGGCAATAATGTTTTGTCCGACTTTCAAATCATCCGCAAGCGTTATCATTCAAACAGTAATCATTCTGAGACATCGTTGCGTTCTATGTTTGATGGTCTTGATTCTTTGGTTACGATGCAGCAGATGAATCCGACGAGTATGTTATCTGATATGTTGGAATTGCGGGCTAAAATTGCCGCGAAACTTGCGGAGATAGATTATAAGAAGGAACGTTTTGATTTTGCGTTGCGCTATTATCACGCTGTTCTTGAACATAACCCGCGCGACAAAACCGCATCAACACGGCACAAACTAATCGACAACATGAAAACAGATATGTTCTCAGAGCTTGAGACATTGCTTGCGGGCGGTAATAAGATTGATTGCTTGCCGATTGTTGAGAAACTTAAATCCGGTTTTAAGACCGATCCCGAAACGATTGACTTTTTGTACAAAATAGAAGGACGACTCAACAACACCAAAATCTCTCCACAACAAATACAAAACCTAATCAACGCAAAAAAATGGCAAACTATAATTCGCCTCCTGGATATGTTGCCTAATCTTGATCCGCCCTATTTGGAAGTTTTACAAAAAGCAAAACAAAACATCAGGCAAGCCGACGAACTTGCAATAAAAATCCACGACGCAATCTCACAAGGAAATCTGACTTTCGCAAGTCAACAACTGACAAAATTATCGCTGTTCATTTCCGATTACACCGAGACCGAATCTTTGCGTGAGGATATTGAGTTAGCCGGTAATAATTTTTCAGGTCTGCTCAATGATATTAAATCAAATTGCGACCATAAACATTGGATTCAATCCGAAAATATCATTCGGCAATTCCTAGCCGATCACCCGATTCAAGCCAGCGGCTTGATGACATGGGTACAACATATTTCATCCGGCACCACCCAATATTACAACAAATTACAGTTCTCACTTTTCTCACTTTTCGGCGGCATTTTATTTCTGCTGATTACCGGTTTTATCTGCGGCTTGTTTTATCCAAAAGGCACCAATGAAGCAACGGTAGTAGACGTTTTTGTTTCTTTGGGTACTGAGTTCGTGGTTTTACTTTTTGGTCTCGGATTTTTGTTGCGCATTATCGGCAAAAGAAGCGAGTTGACAAAAGCGATGCGTATAACCGGCATTATTCCGTTGTATATATTCGCCGCAATTTTTGTCTCGCTGTACGTCGGTAATGATGTTATCGAGGAATACCTGCGTAAATTAACACTCGAACGCGAAAATAAACCGCTTGAAGATGTGCCTCTTTTTTACGCAGTGCATTATTTTTTGCCGTTTTTAACCGGTGCGTTTGGTATTGGATTAGTTCAATGCTATCTTCATTCGTTTATTCGGCGAAGTATTGTTACTGAAAAAGTCTCGATGTCACCACACGTGATGTGGCTTGCACCGGTGTTGAGCATCTGGTTTGTGGTTATCAAGTTGCCAAATTTACAATCATCACTCGGCAATTACACCGCAATATTTTCACATCCAAGCGTCTCATTTGGTCTTATTTGGATTACGTCATGTTTGCTCGTTTGGATTGATAATCGTGACAAATTGGATGTTCCGTTCTTGCCCAATTTTATTGGTTCGTTGCAACGTTGGCTTTTGTTATTGAAATTGAAGCAAGGCGATTTTGGCAAATCGTCATTACTTGAAACTAATTGGTATTACAGCGTTGAAAAAAAGACAAACTCAGAACGCCAAGAAATCGAACGCCGCAAAGCCGCACAACAAGCCGCAGCCAAACCCGCCCACACCCAAAATGTCAACACCACACCACCGCCAACACCAGCAAAAAAAGTTCCCATACCACCAATACAACCCAACACAAAAAAATCACCACCACCGCCAAAATAAGATAATCCAATGATTACGTTGCGCAAATAATTCACAGGAAGTTTGATTTGTATTTAGCACGCAGACGACGCAGATTTGGGATAATTGCAGATTGTTGATTGGAGATTGCAGATTTTAACAATCTACAATCTAAAATCTAAAATCTCCAACCTTCCCTTACCTTCCTGTGAAAAATTCCACCGAAATTGCAAGTATAAAAAATATACTTGCATCAGTTCGTTACTTTAACAAAACTTTAACCACCCTTTAACCATCAACAACCATCAACAACTATTAACAACTTTTAACAACTATTAACAACAAACTTTTAACCATGTCAAAAACGAAAAAAATTCTTGGTATTGATCTCGGCACAACTTACTCTTGTGTTGCTTATATTAACGATTACGGACAACCGGAAGTCGTCCCGAACGCCGAAGGTGAACGAACAACACCTTC
>JAISQS010000532.1 GCA_031274045.1 Planctomycetaceae bacterium
TGTGTTACTAAGGGAGAGTGAATCGATAACCAGTTGCGGATTGGTTGAGACTCAATATTGGTTATACAAATTTTCACGATGACATTTAAAAAAAGGAATTATCAAGCGCAAAAAGTATATCAGCGTAAAAAAATATCTACCTTAACATTTTCTAGTACGCAGATAGCGCAGATTTGAAATAGATTTGAAAGATATTCGCATATAAAGAAGAACAGGCATTTATATAAAAATCTGCGCAAATCCTGATAATCTGCGTCATTTGCGTGCTAAAAAAAACTAATCTGTATAAATCTATTGATAATATTTCTTCCCTTACCTTACTGTGAAAAAATTCCCCAACAAAAATTATCGGCTTACTTTTCCGATGGGAGTTATTTTGAGTTTTATATTTTGGGTTTTACGTCTTACGGTTAGTTCGACTGGTTTTCCGATTTCTGATTGCCAGATTAGGTTGTAGAAATGGTATCCGTCTTCGATTTCGATGTTGCCGTAATTTAGGATGATATCGCCTACCTGTATTCCGGCTTCCGCTGCGGGTGAATCGGGCAAAATTTGATTTATTCTTGCACCGATCATTCGATTAAGCTCAGCTTTCAAATGCGATTTGACATCGAATACATTGTCAAATCGGACTCCGATATGCGGTCTCAACGCCACACCGCCATCAGCAATCTGTCCCGCAATTCTCAAAACCGAATTTATCGGAATCGCAAACGCAACACCCTCATTGCCTCCGCCTGTCGTTGCAATTGCCGTAACCACTCCGACAACTTCTCCCCGAATATTAAGCACCGGTCCGCCGCTGTTACCCGGATTCGTTGCAGCGTCAATTTGAAAAAATTCACACGACGGAGCTTGCCCTTTGGACGCGGGAATTTTTCGCCGACCCGTCGCACTAACAATTCCCATCGTCACACTACGCTCAAGCCCATACGGACTGCCAACCGTCAATATCAAATCACCCGTCCGCACCTTGTCCGAATCACCAATATCAGCCGCCGTCAAATCAACTTCACCCTCACCATCACCAACATCTATCACCGCAAGATCAAATTCATCATTGAAATTCAATTGCTTCGGAGTAAAAATACGCCGGTCTTGCGTATGAATCGTAATAGATTCCAACTCAACTCCGCCAACAACATGCAAATTTGTAATGACATATTTTTTCTTTTTTATTTGTACAATAAATCCGCTGCCGGAATCCTCAACCTCCATTTGTACATTGCGGGAATCGCGTCCTCGTGACGGTTGGACATTGCGTAACCGCTTCACGTCAATATGCACAATTGTAGGCAAAATATATTCGGATGATTGAGCGATCACTTCACCGGCTTTCTCAAGAATTGCTGCCGACGCTATAAGTTTTTTTTGCAAATCAGCACGAGAGTCAGCACTGGAATCAGCGCGAGAGTCGGCATGAGAATCAACTTGATTAGATGTCTGTTTTTTGGCTTGAGCGTCCGCCGGACTCACGCCGTCATCAGCAAAAAGATGACCACACACTACCCAAAAAAATAAAACAAAAAAACAAAAAAAAGATTTTTTTGACATAATACACATTCAATAATTTGTTAGGAAAATTTTTAAACTCCTTACAATTGAAAATCTCGTTCCCGACGGACTCCAAAACAGTATATTCAAACAACTGTCCGAATCATCGACCACCTCACCGCAAAAAAACAAGATATAGAAATTAACCATGCACTCAATACAAAAATACGAATTATCCGTATATTCGATACAATCAAAAAAACAGATTTATACGGATTGTTTTTTTGGGTCACGCAGATGGCGCAGATTCAGGAATTGCGCAGATTTTTTTATAAATGCCTGTTCTTCTTTATTTGCGAATATCTTTAAAACCTGTGTCGTCTGCGTGTCAAAAAAGTTAAGGTAGATATTTTTTTATTGATATAATTGGTGTAATTGTGATATGCGGTAAAGTTTTTTTATTTTTAGTATTTTTTTGGTTTGAAAAATTTTATGGTTTTTCGATTTTTGTCGATTTGGCGTTGACACTCTTTTGGGTTTAGGGCTTTCGGGTTTGCCGGTTTAGGGTTTATGTTGAAGAATCTCCCCGTTTTTTATCGGCGTAATCCGTAGTATGTTGTGTGACTTGACAAATGAGTTTTGAGAATGTATGAATAGCATAGTACGTCATGGAGGTATTTTTTGGTGGAGGGAGTCGTGTGATTTATTGTTTGGAACATTTGTGTAGAAAAGAAAAAGAGAGGTTTAGATGAGAGTAACAAGACGTGCGTTTACGCTTGTAGAGCTTTTGGTTGTGATAGGGATAATTGGGCTTTTGATGGCGTTGATTTTGCCCGCAGTACAATCTGCTCGCGAGGCTGCGCGGCGGATATCTTGCACAAACAACATGAAGCAGATGGCACTTGCGGTTCATTTGTTCAGTGCGTCGAATAACGAGGGTTTGCCGCCGATCTGTATATTTGCCGGACGCCCGACAATTCACATGTTGCTTTGGCCATATATTGAGAAGGAAGCTCTATACGACCAAGCTCACGAGGATAACTTGTTTAAGATGTCCGGCAATGGCAACGAAGACGCGTCTATCGAGATAACTTACGATAGATGGTGGCGTAGAGGTTGGTCTAGCTCAAGTTCCAACAGCGGAAGAACAGTAGATAAACAAGCATACCGCTCAGTCTCAATATACCGTTGCCCATCAAGCAACGGCTCAAATGCGTCAATGGAACGAGTTGCAAATTCTACTTACGGACGCGGCTGTTGCGGACCAACTTCCGATTATATTACTTTGGTCGTCAAACAACCGGTAAACGATAATCCGATTCGAGGTTGGAATTTGTACAACGCGCAACATGTCGGCGGAATTTACGGCGACCCGAAATATTTCTTTGGACCATTTCGCGTAGCTCAAATAAACTACACTCCGCGAACAACTCCGGGATGGCCCGATTTCATGGAACAGACGCGAACTTGTGCGAAATCAATAATGGGTTGGTCGCCGCGTGACACGATGAGTTGGTGGGCGGATGGTGCGTCGAA
>JAISQS010000697.1 GCA_031274045.1 Planctomycetaceae bacterium
TTGGATGAAAACGAATATAAAAAGGGCATTGTTATTTCGGATAAAGAATTGGCATTAGTCAATATTGCGAAATGCAAATTCCACGGAGAATGGAACTATACAATTCGTTATAAAAAAAAATAAGTTGTCAACTTTAATTTCAGACAGTCCCTTACGCTGCCGTCCAGTGGTCGGTTGCCCGTCTTACGTTGACCGATGCGTGACATGACTCTGTTGTTGTGCTTTGGAGTATCTGTTATTTGTCGATTCTTTGGGGCATGTCGATTACTTTTGATTGGAGACCGAATTTTGCCAGTATGATGTAGAGAATGAATCCCACAATAAAAGCCGATAACGGCGGGCAAGGAATAATTTCCGCCAACCTTAATTCGCCAATTTGAGGATACAATAACCCAACTCCACCAACCGCAAACCCAATAATCCACGAAATCCAACCCGCCGGATTAAATCCCTCACGCGGTCCCGCCCACTTGCAACCGGACAACAAATAATCCGCAACCATTGCACCGCAAATCGGACCAAACGATGCACCAATTACACTGAACACCGCAGGGGCATCTTTCGCATATCCGGTAACAACAAGAACAATCGCCGCAATACAACCAATCCCACACGAGACCCAATGATTAACACCCGGAAACGATGTTTTGATACAGCCCGCAGCAATAAACGTACAAAAACACGCCGACGGAAACGCCGCTACCGCCACCAAAAACGTAAATACCTTTGCCAAATTGTCACCGACAATCAACCCAAAAAGTTTCGGGACATCGTAAGTCACAAGCAAATCCGTATTCTCTGCGGCAATCAAATTCTGCGCCCCAGCAACCACCACCAACGCAATCACACCGGCAAACACTGTTGAAATAACTATCCCAACAAGACCGCCAAGATGAACCGCAACCACGCCCTTATTGCCGCAGCCAAAATTCACACCGGCAGCACCAGCCGTCGCAAAAAAACCAATCACATACGTACATATCAAAGAAACAACACCAAACGTACCAATCCCCCAAAGAGAAGCCGGAACAGAATTCTTTATCTGGCGATTCCGAATATACTCAGACTCAAGCTTCTTGTATTCAGCTAACCGCTCGCCTTCGAGCAATATTGTCGGCGGAAACTTTTCCAGCTTCGGGAGAATTTCTTCCGTCAATTTTTTAGCCGCAGTTGATTGACTGTGCGTCTCCGCTTTGAGCATCTTGTCAACATTAAATTCTCCAATCGTGCCGTAAGTTTTGCTCAACAGAATCAGAAGAATAACTATCGGGATAATCGGCATAAATGATGCGACTTTGCCGACATACTGAATCCCTTTAATTCCTAAGAACATTGCAATAACCGTCCAGACAATCGAAACGATCAAGTGTACCAAAGAACCTTCGGGGTATTCGAAAGTCTGTACGATTAGCAGGCTTGAAAAGTAGGCGTTTACGCTTAGCCAGCCGAATTGTAGCAGTCCCATTAGGAGACCCGGCATGAGGAAACCGCCGGTAACACCATACGTTGATGTACCGACAACTGCGAGCGGTAATCCGGTCTTCATTCCGAGCAAACCCGGAACAAGATAAAACAAGAAATAACAAAGGAACGCCGCCAACACAAGTCCGCCAATTGCGATATACAATCCTTGTGATAGCGTTCCTCCGGCTATTCCCGAAGCACCAACCGGCACCTGTTGCCAAAAAACAAACCAGAGCATAACTCCGGCGTAAGAAGCCGCCGTCGTCATAAGCCAACCCGCCCGCTTATCAACAGGATTCGGTTGCGCTGAACTAACATAATCAGGTAATTGAGACATAATTTTCTTTGTTAAAAGTTTTGTTAAAGGTTAAATGTGTTAACGTAATTTTGAGCGATCCGCCAAAACAGCTTATACGCAGCACACTATAAATTTCGTTGATACAAAAGCGTAAAAGCGTCAGGTCAATAGACGGGATTCGCGGGATATTTTTTGGGGTTGAGTTGGTTGTCGGCTGTTCCGCGAATGCTGATCAATTGACTACTAACCGGTCAATTGACTACCAAAGGTTAATTGTTGGTGACGGTAATAAAACATTCGTTTATTGTTTACCGCCAGCGGCAATGTAATTACCCCCGAAGGCTCGTTCCCGCTAAGCTAATACACATTAGCGAGGGTCGATAAGAGTAATAGATGATTTTGAAATGTCAATAGCGAACAACTTATTTATTTTGCTGTTCCTTGCAAAAATATTATCTGAAACAAGAACATTGCCGCCGCAACCGACAATTGCCGCTTCGCGGCAATTTTTTTATCAACAGATTTTTGTCAATAGATATTACAGATTTGTAAAGATCAGTTTTTCGTTTTTGTCTCGTACTCAATTGTTACCGGTCTCAGTATTCCGCTCGGCAGCAGCGGATCATTCCTGTTGTACAACTCCCAACTGGCAAACGTCGAACGTCCGCCCGGTATTGGTTTGCCGTCAAGATACCATTGCGGAAACGCCTGTATTACGCCGTTCTTGCGGTTCACGTCAACCTCCGGTATAGATTGGTCGCCAATCATCCGGTTTGCTAACAAATTGGTGACGCGAATCTCCAATTTGACTGGTCTGTTTTGCGCCGCGACCTCCGTAATGTCAAGCCGCTTTTCCGGCATCCAACACGTTGCCATCGGCTTGCCGTCAATGAAGACTTCGGCAATTTCATGAACCGTTCCCAAATCGAGAACAACACGCTCCGCTGAAATACGGCTGAAATCAACCGTTCTCGAATACGTTGCCGAACCGCTGAAATGCTTGATGTATTCCTCATCGGATTCCGTCCATGATTTGAATTCGTTGATGGTAATTTCCTTTTTCGGGAAAGCCAATTTCCATTCGCCGTCCAAAATAATCCGTTGCGGAGGATTGACTTTTCTTGTCATATT
>JAISQS010000549.1 GCA_031274045.1 Planctomycetaceae bacterium
TCCGCTTGCACGGGGGCAGTAAAGTTTAACACAGAAAATTCAACACCTCCGGTGTTGTTCCGCTCCAAAACAAACACGCGAATACGTTTATGACTTGTGTGGTATAACGAGGCGGTTACGTCGGCGCAAGCCGACAACTGGATCGCCAACACGCATCGGCAAAACTAACACGCCCAAAACGTAGGGCGTTTTGGTTTTACCGATGCGTGTTCCGCCCCACTGTTTTCGTCTTGCTTCGCTCGACGAAAACGTAACCGCCCGGCGGTCGGTTACCCACCTTACGATCACCAACGCTTTTCACTCCCATCTCGTCGGTAGCAAGCCACCGATGCTAACGTTATGCGAGTGCGTTTATGACTCGTTTGGTGGTATAACAATGCGGGATGCGTGTTCCTGTTGGTTGTTGTTTCGTTGAAATAGTTGCAATAGGAAAATGCGTGTTGGGTTTATTTATTCGATCACACAACCGGCGTAGCCTACTACGCGCGTTTTGTCGCCGGACGATTCCGCGCTCGTTGCGTATCCTATTTCAACAACATCGTGAAGCCGATTCATACAACGAAGAGACTCCAAAACAAATGTCATCGGAACTATTCCGCACATCGATATTTGATTTCGCATCACCGTGTCAAATAAAATCTCCGGCTTCCCTTTGACCACCGATTCCCGCAACGCATCCAACGCCATACGATCCACCTTGCGGGTCATTGTGTCCGACGCGAAATGATTCATGTCCGACGACACTACCAGAAGAGGTTGTTTGTCCCCCAAAGATTCCAGAAATTTCGCAAATTGAGCCGCGCCCGCTTGAATCATTCCCCACGACGATAACGCCATCACAATACCGACAACCTTTGACTTCGGAGATAGTCTTCGCAAAATCGGAAGTTGCACCTCGATTGAATGTTCTTGCAAGTGAGGCACATCGTCAAAATCTATCAAATCGACATACTTCAATATTGACTTAGCTAACCCAATATCACTTTCCACCCTTTGTCCGGGTAACTCCCAATACAAATTCGGCGCAATACACCAATCAACACCGCCCGCCCGATGCTTCGGCGCAAAAATGATCACCCGCTCCGGTATCTCCACCGCCGACAAAGTCCTCGCGACAAGTTGCCCCGAATAACGCCAACCCGCATGAGGCACCAACACCGCCGAACAACGCCGCCGAACAGAACCTTCACCAGAATCAACACCACGAAACAAAACATCAAGCTCACGATTAACACCATCAACATCCGACGGATAAAACGTACCCGCAACCGCACTCGGACGAGATTCACGCCACTCGCGGGTTTTTTGAACCGACGAAAGCGTGATTTGCGGTGTTGTCGAAACCGTCTCAAAAGAAATTACATCACACAAATCCAAATCAACCGGCTCAAGAATCCCCAACCCAATACCAACCAACTCCTCCGCAGAATGATTAGAATCATACAAAAGAACCCAACCATCACGACTGGTAATCATCACACTCCGACAAGACGTATCAACCAAACTAAGATCAAAACGAGACGCGTTACCGTGAATTGACGGATCCCAAAATATCGCCAAATCTATCGTAAAATCACGAATATCATAAAACGTTACTCCAAGACGAACAACCTGATTGCCCAAAACTTGCAACATCTCAATAACAGAAGATTGAAGTCTGATATCAGGACGAATCGAAATATTCGTACACGTAACCGACGGACGATCCGGTATCCTAAACTCCATCATAATACCGGAAACATTGCCATCAAAAAGACCCGGAAAATACGCCGGCGGAATAAGATTCTCAGTCATTGCCCTAAACGTATCCACGCAAACATTGCGTATTTCCTCCGCGTCTGCCAGCGTCGGCGTGTTTGAGTTCGCGTCACCGCGTTGGAATTTTGCGGCGAAGATCAACTCGTCCGCAATCTTTTTGTTACCGATATTTATAGCGGCAAAAGGCCCCCGTATTGCCCGCCCCTCAAACGTATGCAACAACGCACCATCATCAAGCCACGCATCCGTCGGCAAACCAGCCTTACGACACACCGCTTCAAGAAATTGACGTGCATCCATCCCATACTCAACCGCAACTCCGGGCAACAACAAACCACGATTGCCGCCGCGAGATATCTGAACGCCATGCTCGCCTATAATAATAGCGTCAAGACGAGACTCACCACGCTGCACAACCCGACGCATCCCCCAAAGCAACCATATCTCCATCTCCAAATCAAATAACTCCGAAGCCGTAATCGGAGAGAATCGCGGATCATCTTTAGCCGCATGAACCGCAGCCTGATCAACAGCCTCACCAAGCGGAATCAAATCAGACATCATTCCCATACAACTCCGCAACTCACCATCACGCTTCAAACTCACAAAAGCACCAAGCAAAGGAATCGACGCAATATCAGACACCTGCACCCCAACCCGATCAACACGCGTATTCGTAACAATAGACGCAATACGTTGACCAACCGCATGAAAAAGAGCAATCTGCTGCTCCTCCGAAAGATAAGGCTCAACCATTCTAACTCCTCCAACTTTTATCGTGTAAGGTTTTTAAACAACGTACTACAAAATTCTATAATTGCTCATGCTGCTTTTTAACAAAATAATTCACAAGATAGCCAAAGAAAAAATATTCCAGACTTACATTACATTTATCTTCTTGTGAGTTATTTTTCCGAATGACAATTACGCAATAAAAATTGCAGAACGTTGGTAGTATTTTCTGAAATTTGAGGGCAAAGTTGTAATTTATTATTGATGGTTCTGAATCTATTGTGTGTATGAGTGGATTAAAATTGGAAATGTGAGTAAACTTTCGTTGCTCTCACGATGAAAACAAAAAGACTTTTACCGAACATCCACAAATAAGATCAATACAACTGTAACTATTGCTCTACCACAAACAGCATAAGCTCTGTTGCAAAGCCCGCGCAATTGTAACGCCCTCTACAACAGTGTCAAGAAATTGAGAAGAAACGATAATATTTTTATTCCATTATTGGTTGTTTTAAGCTGCGCGGCTCGCGTTCGGAGATAACATCACAGAATTCCTTGTGAATTTTGCGAAAACTTTTCCTAGTGTTCAGGATTCAGGAGGTCATGGGTGGATGCAAACTACACAGGAAAACGCTAGTCCGCAACCAAGCAAGGATTTTAACACAATGCTCTTGATTTCACTGTGTTTTAGTGAGTGTGTTTTGTCTATTTTAAACACGACCTCGTGAGCGATGGGAAAAGTATAACACGTTTTTCTACGATGACGACAGTCCGTCTCAAATTTCCTGATCCGTCCACATTTCGCATTGGGCGATGACAGTTGCGGTGGCATCTTCCAAACCTTCCGGCGGGTACTTAAATTCTTTGAGAAGCCGCTTGACCATCGAACGCATCGCCGCACGTGCCGTTTCTTTTTTCTGCCAGTCAATCGTTCTGTTTTTGCGTAACATGTCCGTCAAACGTTGAGTCATTTCAATTAACGTTGCGCTATTATAAAAATCCTTAACAGCAGTTGGTTTGGTAATCGCATCATAAAATGCCTTTTCCTCCACCGTCAAACCTAAATCTTTTCCGGCTTCATGGTCTTTGACAATATCCGATGCCATATCCAACAACTCATCAATCACTTCGGCATTCGTCAATAAACCATTGCGATATTGATTCATCAACCGTTGCATTCGTTCGGAAAATAATTTTGATTGTACAAGATTGGTTTTTTGATAAAGCGTGATTTGTTCATTAAGCAACTTTGCCAACAGTTCCGCCGCCAGATTTTTTTGTTTCATAGCCGCGATTTCCTTCAAGAACTTCGGATCAAAAATCGAAAATTCTTCTTGAACATCGGCAAATAAATCAATAATTCCATCGCTTTTGATACTCTGTTTCAAAAGATCGTTAATCTGTTCGTTAATTTCATGCAATGAAAACTTCTTGTCGGTTATTGTTTTTGAAACGGCAACACGTACCGCCTCAAAAAACGCCGATTCAAAACGTTGCGTTTTGTTGAGCAAACTGCGGCAAAGCGAATGAGCCTGTCTCAACAACGACGCTGTATCGACAAAGAGTTCCCTCTGTTTTTCGTTGCCGATAATAAAATTGATTCCATCGACAAGTAGATTTGCCCGATCACGATCCGTACCGTCGATAAATTTTGATTCAAACAATTCTTTAAGATTAAAATCGTGAAACAAATCATGGCAGACTTCCAATTTTTCCAGAAATTTCGGCAACGCTGTTTTTTCGATGTCAGGATCACCGAACCGCTCCTGATCACGCGGTGTATATTCCTTCATTGCCTTTTTGAGTGCCGGCGCAATACCGATGTAATCGACAATAAGTCCGCCCTCTTTATCCTCAAAAACTCGATTGACACGCGAAATCGTTTGAATGAGCGTATGACCTTTTATCGGTTTGTAAATGTACATTGTTGCCAAACTCGGCACATCGAAACCGGTTGTCCACATATCAACGACAATCGCAATTTTCATATCGTCATCGTCGTTCTTGAATTTTCGCTCCAATTCTTTGCGGTGTTCTTTCGTACCGATAATCGCTTTCCAATCTTCAGGATCATTGTTACCGGAAGTCATCACAACCTTGATTTTTTCACTCCAATCGGGACGCAAGCGGAGAATTTCGTGATACATTTTTAATGCTATCGGTCGGGAATAGGCGACAATCATTGCCTTGCCGGTCAACAAATCCTTTCGCTCCTCGTAATGAGTTACAATATCATTGCAAAGCGAAGCAATCGTTTGATCCGCTCCCAAAATACTTTCCATTTTGGCAAGTTCTTTCTTGCTTTGTTCAATGGTTTGCTCTTCGGCGTTTTGAGAAAGAATATCATAACGTTTATCAATTTGTTCCAAAATATCTTCGTTAAGACCAAGATTCACAACACGACTCTCATAATAAATCGGTCGAGTTGCGCCGTCAGTAACGGATTGAGTCATGTCGTAAATATCAATGTAGTTACCGAAAACTTCTTGTGTATTACGGTCGTTGAAAGAAACCGGCGTACCGGTAAAACCGATAAACGTTGCATTTGGAAAGCTATTCCGAACCAGCCGTGCAAAACCTAATTTGAGTTTGCCGGTTTGGTAATCAACTCTTTCGTCAATGGCATATTGACTCCGGTGTGCTTCATCGGCGATAAGAATAATGTCGGAACGTTCGGAAAGCGGCTCTTCGCTTTCCTCGAACTTTTGCATTGTTGTAAAAAAAATACCGTTGGCAACACGGTTTTTGAGTAATCTTGTAAGGTCAGCTCGGCTTTCCGCTTGTTGCGGTGTTTGCCGCAGATAATCTTTACATTTGTGAAACTGCGTATAGAGCTGATCATCAAGATCATTTCGATCCGTGAGAACAACAATGGTCGGATTTTGCAACGGTTTTTGTAAATATTTTGAATAGAAAACCATTGTCAACGATTTTCCGCTTCCGGTACTATGCCAAACAACACCTGCCTTACTGCTTTTATTGACAGCTTCACAAGTTGATTGAACCGCTTTTTTCACGGCAAAATATTGATGATAGCCTGCCAAAATTTTTGTATATTTATCAGTCTCTTTGGAGTAGAGGACAAAATTTTGCAAAAGATCAAGAAGCCGATATTTTTCAAACATACCGCGAAACAATACCTCAAATGCCGCACAACGTTTATCTTCAAAACTACCGTCAATTGTTTTCCATTCCATAAACCGATCTTCAGTTGACGTTATTGTACCGGCTTTGTTTGTGGCGAGATCGGAGATCACCATGAAGGCGTTGTAGATGAAGAGCGAAGGAATATCGTGTGTATAATTTCGCAATTGCCGATAGGCGGCGGATGTATCGGTTTTTTCGCGGGAACAGGATTTCAACTCCATCACAACAAGCGGCAAACCATTAACAAAAACCACAAGATCAGGACGACGCGTCGTTTCATTTTCAGTAACCGTCCATTGATTGGCAATCGTAAAATCGTTGTTGTTCGGATGGTCAAAATCAACAAGCTTGATCAAGTCTGATTTGGTTTTTCCTGACCGATGATAATTGACTTCAACGCCGTTTTGCAAAAATTGGGTGAACTGAATATTCTGCTGAATGAGATCAAGCGACTCATAATTTTTGATGCGGTAAATCGCTTCCTGAATGGCTTCAACAGGTTTGCCGTGATTGATTCTTTCAAGCGAACTTTCAAGCCGCTCTTCAAATAACGGCGAATGATAATCCCGCTTAATCTTATACCCGCAAACGGTCTCGTATTTCAACTCATCCCGAAAGAGTTCCAGTATTGCGTTTTCGTAACTTTGTTCAGTAAATGACATTAGCAATTTAAGTCTTTGATTTTTTAGTTTCTGTTTTATTTTAGATAATTATACTACATTTTATGGATTCCATAAGACAAGTATAGATTGTCGAAAATTAGGTATAACAATAACATTATTTTTATCAAAATAATCTGTCGGCAATACAATAACAATTTTGTAATAAGATTTTTTGATAAATTCAAAAAACAGGAGACAACACAAGAAACGAAATAATCAGGAAATGGGATTCAGATGGTGTGTTAGAAAGTCGTCAATTTCCCAAGTAATCGTTTTTTCTCCTTCGGTGTGCAATACGTCATAACAATCAAGTATAAAATTTGTAACACAAAAACGGTCAAATAATGTTATCACTTCCTTGCCGGACATTTTCTTGCAAGATTTATAAATTTCAATGCAATAAATTAGAAAATCTATTTTGTTTGAATGCATATTAACATTCCTCTGGTAAGTTGAAGTTACCGGTTCTTGTTTCTTCTTCGTAGAGAGTAAACAAATTCAGCGGGCTGAAATGCCATAATTTTGTTTCTTCTTGTTCCAATAAGGCATATAATTTTGACGAATAAAAAGAACGCACGGCGTTGACATCATCGCAATTGAAATGTTCCGTAATTTTTTTAACAACTTGCGGTACTAAAAAAATGAGTATTGTTTTGAACTGATTTTCTGTCATTTACCAATCTCCTTAAAAAGATTCAAAACCAGCACAACACAAAAGCGATAATGCGTGCTCCGACTTAAAAACAATTTGGTTGTATAATTGAAAAACCTTTAATCTTGTCAATGTTTCATCGACAGACAATATCCCATCATTGTAGAGAAGGATTATTTGATACACACGGTCATTGGCAACCGGTCCGCAGACAATATCATATTGTTCGCCTCGATATAAACCGTTTCTATTCTGACTGATAAAATCCAGCCATACATTATCCGCAGTCTCGAAACGTAACACATTTAATTTGTGTGATTCTGTTTCATTAAAATCAAAAATATTAACAATCCTTTCACCGCCTCGCCGTCTAACCACAATATTGGCGAAAATTTCTGCCTGCTTTTTGTTTGATGTTGTATAAAACCCATCGCCAAAATCAAGAAATCTATTGTGCGGTCTAAGTTCCGGTTTTTCAACAATTGTGTTACTGCCGTGATAGACTTTCATTCGTTCACCATTCCTGATTGTATATCAAATATCACCGTTTCGTATTCCAACTCATCCCGAAAGAGTTCCAAAATGGCGTTTTCGTAATTTGGTTCAGTAAATGACATGATGATACGTTCCTGAAATTGTTATTCCTTCATGATTGATTTAGCACAATATCTTTCGCGACTCATTTTGACCGCCTTGTTCGTTTGACCAAAAGAAAAAACTTAATCCGAAAAAATTTCTTAATGCTTTAGGCATTTTCGCTACCTCCATTTTTTTGTGCGAATTCCCAGATGAGGGGGGAGTTACATCTCAAATAATCGAGTAATTCGAAAATTTCATCTTCGTTAAATCCTGCTTGTTTTTGAAATGTACACTCCGGTAACACTCCTTCGGCGAAATCGAAACCATTGTCATTTGGTCTTTCAAAACGAACAACAACCCGACGCGAATGATTTTCATTGAGCATGTCCGAATGGGTTAGGATGACATTATTCACAGTGGAATAGTAGTGTTTCATATTTTTTCCTTTCGTAATGGGTTTTGTAAAAATGTGCTTACAATTACTTCTCTTTTTTGAAATTCAGGCATATTTTTTGAGATACTAAACAGGCAAAGAAACGAAATAGTTTTAAAATTTTTCCAAAATCTTTTAATCTTTGAGCGGTTCTCCGGCGAGGTAAGATTGAAACAAATAATCAGGATTTTCAAAATACATACTACTGTTGTAGTCGTCAATTTTCGGGGAAATCCATGAGTTATAAACATCCATCAGCGCGTCGGAAAATGCAAAATTTTTATTTTGCGCAACGGAAACAATCAAACGTTTATAAACTTTGCCAATATCAAAAGGAGTCGGTACCCGATAACGGCAATCAGCAACATTATCAAATGTTCCTGTTGCAATAGAACATTTTTCAACAAGTTCCAAAACAAGATTGTCCATACTTTCGCAATGATAAACATCCGCAAGTTCAAGATAATGTCTGATGGTTGCGAGTCCTAACTTGTTGACAATATCTTTCCGCATGTTTTTTGTTTTTCGTGCAACCGACTCAATTAGTGAGCAGACGAAAAAAAGATCGTTCTCTGTTTTTGCTTCACGTCCTGTCATGGAATTATTTTTCGGCTTTCCTTGAAGGTTAAACTATCGAGTGCATTTTGAGTACAAAAAGCGATTTGGTGTGTTGGATGTTTGAATTTTGCCAATACCCAAAATTGCTCACGAGTTAAAACACCGCTGATAAAGTCGGCGATGTAGTTCCAAATTTGATCGTTTGCCATTGCTCCGATAACAACATCGTAGTTGTGCGATTTTCCTTGCCGTGATTCAACAATAAAATCCAACCACGCCTCTGTCATTTTGTCAAATTCCAAAACCGAAAGTACCGAATTTGGGACGAAATCATAAGTATTGACAACTGATGGGTCAAATCGTTTTGCCCACCGCTCCGCTTGCTGCAACATTTCCGTACAATAAAACCCGCGTCCGAAATCTTTGTGTTGTGAGACTGCCTTTAATAACGGCGTTTGAATCTCACAATAACTTCCATGATAGATGATCATTTTCTGTAATGTCTAAATTTAATTGTGCGGCTTTGCCCAAAAAAACTTTTGTTGTTTTTAAGCTGCACTCACTTGAAAATTCGCTCTCGTCCGCTGTTTTACTCACAACAGTACGCAATTTACATCGGCAACTTTTACGCTTTGTAAACAACGGATTTTATGTTACGATGCGTAATATTTGCCGGAAGGTTCGCGTTGTCGTCTCGATTTTAGCAAAGGGAGTATTATAGTTTTTGTTTTTAATTCGTATATACCTGAACCTGTCATTACATATTCGGAATATATTTCGGACATAATTTCTTCATCATCAAAACCACGAAGCCACACCGCGCGACCTTATCCCCTCATTGTCAAGTTACGTCGTTTCAATATAATCTCGCGGCAATAAATGAATTGATGACGTAAATTTGAGGGAGTTTTCGCGGATTGTTGACGGCTTATTAGATTTTTATGTCAACGAAATATATTGTACGGAGTGAATACAATTTTTTTATAAAACAAGTTTAGTGATAGGAGAAATTCCCGATGGAGAGTGAATCAGACAGGTCTGGTCGCAATGTTGTTCGTCGTCTTTATGATTGGGTGCTTTCGTGGGCGGAGACGCGTTATGGTGGTGTAGCTTTGTTTGTGTTGGCGTTTTTTGAGAGTTCTTTTTTTCCGATACCGCCTGATGTTTTGCAGATTGCGCTTTCGGCGGGCAAGCCGCGAAATGCGTTTTGGTACGCGACAATTGCTTTATTCGGTTCGGTTCTTGGTGCGTTGCTTGGGTATTGTATTGGTTATTATTTTTGGGCGGCGGCGAGTGATTTCTTTTTCACTTACATTTTGAACAAAAATTTATTTGATATAGTCAGCGACAAATATAACTCCAACGCCTTTTGGTCAATCTTTACAGCGGCATTCACCCCGATTCCATACAAGATTTTCACAATAGCCGCCGGTGTATGTCAAATATCAATTCCGATTCTTGTTGTTGCGTCTGTGGTTGGTCGTGGTATGAGGTTTTTTGGTGTTGGGTTGTTGATGTTTTTATTTGGTGCGGGTATCAGGAGTTTTATTGATAATCATTTTAATAAGCTGACAATTATATTTACGATTCTTTTGATTGGTGGTTTTGTTGTTGTAAAATTCTTGTTCAAATGAGCCGTGTGCGTTGTGTAGTTGTGAAGTTTTGTGCTAGAGTTTTTGTCGGCAACTATCAGAAAATTAGTTTTTGGATTACAGAAAAAGTAACGCAAGCATCTTGCTTGAGATCCCACACAAGCAGGATGCTTGCGTTATTAAAGAGGGCTTGTATTAAAGAGGACTTGTGCTACTAAATAAGACTGCGGGAAAGAGGACTTGAACCTCCACTGGGTTGCCCCAACCAGGCCCTCAACCTGGTGCGTCTGCCAATTCCGCCATTCCCGCTCAAAAAATCACCAACCTCCAAACCACCATCTTGGCAAAATGAAGGCGAGGATTTTACCGTAATCAAACATCATGTCAAGGGCACCCTTAACACCGCCGATTTCTTTGTCAAATTACAACAATCATTTGCCAAACCGTCGTAGTGCAAGCATTCGCGGGGCACTGTTTTTGTTTGAAATTGTCATTAGGTGTCTCACGAATGCTTACACTCGATTGCCGGAAAAAATAATGAAACGCGCAAAATCCGCACAAAACAAAACAATATTTCACGCAGAGACGCAGAGAACGCAAAGTTGCTATTTTTTAATGCGGAAAAACGGAAATCGCGGAATACGTAGAAAACGAATTTTAAAAAATTTCCGCTCTTTCCGTCCTTCCGCGCCTTCCGCGTTAAAAAAATATTGTAAGAATAAATTTTGCGTTAAAAATAAAAAAACTAAAAATAATTCTCACAATAAAAAAAACCTCTGCGTTCTCCGCGTCTCTGCGCGAAATATTTTTTGTTTCGCGCAGAGACGCGGAGAACGCAAAGTTTCTATTTTTTAACGCGGAAAGACGGAAATCGCGGAAAACGCGGAAAGCGAACTTAAAAAAATTTCCGCTCTTTCCGTCCTTCCGCGCCTTCCGAGTTGAAAAAATATTGTAAGAATAAATTTTGCGTTAAAAATAAAAAAACTAAAAATAATTCTCACAATAAAAAAATCCTCTGCGTTCTCCGCGTCTCTGCGCGAAATATTTTTTGTTTCGCGCAGAGACGCAGAGAACGCAAAGGAAGGAATTTCATTTTTGGAGTAAGCCGTATTGGTTTAGGATGGAGTCTAGTTCGAATGTTTCGTTTATTCTGTTTACAATGTTGTTGACTTCCCATCTGTCGTCTGGTTTGACGTAGATGCTTATTTGATCGTTTGCGCGTCGAATAAACCAATCTTGCGTTACAAGAGCGAACTCTCCGTTTTGTCCTTTGATTTGCAATGCTTCATGTTGTTGAATATTTTTTTCGTTGGCGAGTTGCGTTATGATTGAGTCTCTGTTGTTTGTTGTTGAGATCAAAAAATCTGCGATGTCGTTTGTGTTTATCAATGCGTTTGAGCGTATGGTTGCGTGTTGACGATTCGGGAATCGGACAAAAAGCGGCAAGTTTACATTTTCGGAAAATAGATCATAATTCGCGCCGATTGATTTGTGTTCGCCGAGAGCAAATCCGCGTGTTCCAAACAGAACGAATATTGTTTCTTTGCCGGTCTTATTGCTGTATTCTTTTTGCGATTCGTTTGACTCCAACATCTCCAACAACCCAGACAAAGCCTCATCCAACAAAACCATCCCGCCGCTATACGCTTCCATGACAGCTTGCAAATCATCGGGATCAATACCGCTCGCATCATTCGCAACCCGCAAACTCGGCAACTCAAAACCTGCATAAGGCAGCGGGTCTTCCGCACCCCGATAACGCATTCGATACTCAAAAGGAAAATCCCAAACTCCACGAAATCCACGCAAATGAGCCCAAACACAATACGGATTATTTGGACAACGCTCTTCCTGATCAGAAATGACATCCATTATGGTTGCGAAAATCTTAAAGTAACCAGTCGCGTCAGCCGAATCGACTTTGCCGTCAGCACTCGTATCAATACGATATTTATATTTGAAATCGGCGTATGCGTGAAGATATATTTCGTCATCATCGGTAATAAGTATCGTGCTATTGTTGCCGCTGTTGCTGTTACTTTTATTGCCGTTATTGTTGCCGTTGCTGCCGTTATTGTTGTTGGCAAATTGTTCGAGCCAAGATTGTTGCCAAAGAGTCTCAAAACTATCAACAAGATCAATCGACGACGCATAATATCTGTCAAATAACACCGATTGAAACGCGAGCAAATCAAACGCGGGTGTCTGAATCCAGCCGTTACCATAAGCCCCAATCATGCCGTTGTGCAGTCCATCAATCGATATACAAACAAGATTAGGAATAATATCAGACATTTGAAAAATAAGATGGCTTATCGTTTCTTATTGACGTATTAAAATAAAATATAAAAGCCTATTACGATAAATTATTACCTTAAATAGTATAAAAACCAATCAACATTACTCAAACCAATTCGTAACCGGTAGCCAGTTTCTTCTTCCCTTAATAACCAACGAAGCCTCCCCGCACACGCCCTTATCCCCTTATTCGTTAGTCGCGATCACGCCCACGCCACGACACAAACAATAAGGGATAAGGGCGCGTGCGGGGGGCTTCGCTGGTTATTAAGGGAGGGGAACTCGGTTACCTGTTGCGGTTCAGTTTTACAAAAACTCTTTTATTATTTTATGTCAGTGTACCAACAAAAAAATATAAAAGAGTCAATAAGATTTAATACTGTTAAAAAAATCGCTGTATTTGCGGGTTTAGATTGGGCAAATACAGCGATTCATAACATAAACACGAAAGTATGTAAAAGACAATTTGAACTACGCGCTTATGGTTGCGAATTGTTCATCTTCGAATAGCAATTTATTCGCGTCTAAAATAATTTTGACATCATCGCCTACTTTACCGAGACCTCTGATGTATTGAGCGCATTGACCTGTTCCGCTTTTTGGCGGCGGCGAAACGTTTACTTCCTCGATTGATCGTACTTCGTTGACGGTATCTACGACTAAGCCGACTTGATATTGTCCGCCTCGCAAATTTATGACGACAATACATGTCCTTTCATCGTAATCGCGTCCAGCCATATTGAACCGCAAACGCATATCGATTACCGGAATAACTTGCCCGCGCAAGTTCACTACACCCTTAACGTAATGCGGCATGTCCGGCACTTCCGTCACCTTTTGTATGCCGACAATCTCCGTAACATGGCGAATCTCAAGACAATAATCCTCATCACCAAGCCGAAACGAAAGATACATATCTTTCAACGTATCCTCCGAATCATCCACAAACGTACCATCACGCCCAACTGTATTCGCGGCTTCCGGTTCGTTGTTAAATTTTTCTAACATATCTGACATTTTTACCTCTCTTAAATCTCTTAATATTTTTTAATATTTGTGACTGCCAACGCAATTTCTACTCTTCAGTATAAAGCGTAAAGCAACTCGTACACGCAACTCATATTACTCGCAACACACGATAAAATTCGTTGACGACGACATCAACATCTCCGTTGTTGAATTGGCATCTTTGCGTAAGTATAACTACTTTTTGATTGACATGATCGCTTCTGCTAATTTTAAATCGGACTGATTTGTAATTTTTATATTCAATCGATCGGACAAAACGACAGAAACGTTAAATCCGGCTTTTTCGACAAGTTCGGCATCATCTGTTGTTAGGACGTTTGCATCTCTTTTGGAATATGCGTCAAATAAAATTTGTTTACGGAATACTTGCGGGGTCTGTGCTTCCCACAATCCTTTGCGTGGAACGGTTGCGTTGATTGTGTTGTTGTCAACTAATTTTATTGTGCCTGTGATTGGTGAGGCGAGAATAGCTGCGCCGTGTTGTTTTGCTTGTTTGAAGACTGCTGTTATTTGTTCGTCGCTTATGCAAGGTCTTGCGGCATCGTGTACGGCGATGTAATCGATGTTGTTTCGGATTAGGGCAAATGCTTTTTGTACGGAATCGACGCGTTCTGTTCCGCCTGAAATTACCATTAACAACAGCTTATCTATTTCTGCCGCGAAATAATCGCGAAACCAAGAAACATCTTCAGGGGCGACAACGAGAATAATTTGTTTAATCTCATTCCGCCGCGCGAACATTTCCGTACTATATAACCATATCGGTTTGCCGTGCAACCGCGTGTAGGGTTTCTTCACTGCCGCATTCGCGACTGCATTCTCGTTAGCACCGCTCTCCACAAACCGTCTGCTTTGACCCGCCGCCGCAATTATTACCGCATACGCAGCCGTTTCATTATCTTCGGACATTGATTGCTCTTTTAATATCTGGACAAAATAACTATCACCTAACAACAACTAAATCCGCTCTTAACCAATTTGACAACTCCACAACTAAAACAGAGGACAACTGGTGATCCGAAATTTTAACTGATGTTAATATCAAAGCACTTTGAGTATATTTCGTTGATCGCGGCTATCGAGGAGGCTGCTTATTTTTTGGCAGTCAAGTACATCAAGATTGAGCGCGTCGTGCAGCTCAATAATGTTGTCCCAATCATCTTCATCGTCAAAAGTGAATCGCATATCTTTGCGATCAATTGATGTCGGCACGGGGAGTAATTCGACTTTGTATTTATTTTTGTTGTCAAGAAAAAACGTACCGGGCAAATTCCGATAAATCGGATCATCGAGTTTACCGGCAATCTTTCTCAAAGTTGCGGATCGGTACCATTCAGGAAACAGACCGTATGGTCTGCCGACTGAAAAGATTTCGTTGGTGAATTGGAATGCGCTGTAATCGCATTCGGTTTGCAATTCCGCCGCGCGGACAAGCCGGTCAAAAATTGTCGGATCAATAAAGGGCCAATCACAACCGATCAAAAGACAGGAATAGGTAGAAAATTGTTCGAGTGTATCTTGCAGCATTGCTATTGTGTCTTTTGCTTTTGTGCGGCAGACCGGCACATCTATTGGTGTCAATTCGCCGACAATGTCGCCGGATTCGCCTTCATCCGCCACCACGACAACTCCGCTAAGAAGTTGGCAATCAGTCATTTGGCGGACTACCCATTCCAAAACCGACTTACCATCTAAACGCCGCGTAAGAAAATTACGCTGCTTACCGGTGAGCAATGCTCCCTTAACAATACCAAGCGTTCGTAACATCATTGTCCCTCTCATTCTTCATTTTTTGTTTTAATAATTTGTATTCGCGTATCGAAGCCGACCGTCATACCTGCTTCAATACCATTGTAGAAAAACTCAAATTAACAACACAACACACAACATCCGAACATCAAACAAAAGAATCCAAAACATATTTTTTGTCCTCTTCTACTTGGCGCGGACAGTTGCGGTTTCTTTTTCCGTTTCGTGATTTTTGCGATCATGTCAAAATAATTTTGCGATCATGTCAAAATAATTACACCGCATTCAAACTTGCCGCATTCAAATCAGCCAAACTAAAATCAGCCAAACTAAAATTTCAACGACCGCCGTCACGAAAGGGGTGACATTATACACGCTCACGAATTGACAGTATACACCGGCGGCAGTTTAAATTTTTCCAATCATCAAATCAACAAAATTCCAAACAAACGAAAGGGGAAATAATTTATAGGAAGGTGAGAAAAGGTAATGGAAGAATATTTTTTGAGAATACTAAATAAACGAAATAGACTAAAAAAACAAAATGTAATTTTTAAAAACTATTTTCAAAACGAAATTTTAATAAATGCTTTTTAAAAATCACTTTCGCGAATTTCGTTTTTTCGCGTATTTCGCGTTAAAAAATAAAGGCTCTTTTATTTTTTCGTATTCTCAAAAAATATTCTTCCCTTACCTTCCTGTGAATTGTTCCCCTCTCCTTCACACGTTTATGAAATCTTAAAAAATCTCTATTGAGTGATTTCTCAAAAATCGTTAGACTTCGCGCCGTGTGTCTGTTTAGCGGGCGTATCAATACATTTGTGTTTTTGTGTTGATTGGCGGAGTGGCGGATTGGTAAATTTATTTTTTTTGGTTGATTGAGAAATTGAGAAGAGGAGAATATTGAGATGGAGTTTTTGAAGGGGTTAGTTGGTTTTTTTAATCGTCTGTTTTTTGATGGTTTTGATGTTGTCAGGGATAATCGGCGGTATTCGAGGCGGCGGGTGTCGCAAATTGAGTCGTTGGAATCGCGGGAGATGTTGTCGGTTTCGATTGGTAGTTTTAGCGGTTATGCGTCAACGGCTGGCGAGACGGAGATACGGTTCACGCTCAACACGGACGGCACTGCGTCAAAGATCGATTTTACGGTTAAGAGTTCGGAGGCTTCGTTGGATCCGTCTGCGATTCGTCTTTATAACCGCACGACGCAGTCATCTGTAAATTTGGCTGACATATTCAACAGTACCACGCAAAGCGGCGGGTCGGCGTTGCTTGCGAAAGCGGACTATTCGATATTTGTCAAAGCCGACAAGGGCGCGGGGAATTTTAAGCTCGACATTTTTTTTGACGACACGCCGATTCCGACTTTGAACGCACTCAATATCATCGTCCAAGCGGCGTATTTGCAGCAGCAATCGAACGCGACGTGGGAAAATATGCGTGAGCAATTTAACGTTGCGCTATTCAGTATCGCTCCCGAATATGGACCGACGGCGTTCAATGGCGGCAGGGTGATTGACTTGTTCCCTGAGGCGGATGTCAATAAAGACGGCAAAATTGACAGCAATGATTCTGCGGCTGCGAGTGCCGCCGGTAACGCTGCCGGAAGTCAAAAAGCACCTCCAACTGTCTCAAATAACTCCGTAAAAAATCCCGATACAACTCCACCAACAATCGCTGCCGCACTGAATATTCCAGCACAAAACGGAATTACAACAAGCCCAATCATAAACGGAAAAATCACCGACACGAGCGGAATAAAATCAGCCATCTACAAAATAAACAACGGCTCCGCGCAAAATATCATTCTTGCTGCTGATGGTAGTTTCACAATCTTGAGTGATTCGCTTGCCGAAGGAAAATACAGCATCACGATAATTGCAACAGACAAATACGACAACCAAGTCACTTATACTTTGCCGGAATTTACGTATCACAAATTCATCGTC
>JAISQS010000139.1 GCA_031274045.1 Planctomycetaceae bacterium
GTGTGTGGGGGCGTTGGTTATTAAGGGAGGGGAAATTGGTTACCAGTTGCGGTTTGGTTTTGCAAAAACTATTTTATTACTTCATGTTAGTACACCAACAAACAAATATAAAAGAGCCACACAGATTATCATGATTTTCGCAGATTTTTTCTTTCATTATCAAATATCTTTCTACGAATTTCTTCATTATAATTTTTGTTTATATTATTCCATCTGCGTAAATCTGTTATATCTGGTGTTATCTGTGTGCCTATTTAAATGTGAACGGTTATAAATTATAGTGATGCCTTACATTTCCTTCTACGTATATCGCACTGTAAGGTCGTGCAGGACAAAGATTTTCACAAGCACCGCATCCGATGCACTTCTCATTGTCAATCGTCGGAATCTTTAATGGTTGATTGGACGATTTATCAGATGATTTGTCGGACGATTTATCGTACGCTTTATCGGATTCGGCTTCGCGAGGTATCATGGTAATTGCTTTTGTCGGGCAATGACGTTCGCAATTTGTGCAAGGGACGTTGTCGGTATTTACGACACAAATTTCTTTGATCCAAGCTGCTCTGCCGATTTGTATTGCGGACTTTTCGGCGGTTGTGATTTGTTTTATTGCGCCCGAAGGACAGACTTCGGAACATTTCACGCATTCGGGTCGGCAATAACCGCGTTCGTATGACATCTCCGGCTGCATCAACGAAACAAATTTCTCCGAAGGACGCAACACCTGATTCGGACATACCGAAACACATAATTGACAACTCGTACAATGAATGTCGAAATTGCGTATTCCTTCGGCACCCGGCGGCTTGATCGGAGTCTTTCGCGCAGGACATTTTTTGTCTTCAATATCCGCCAACCCGCCATCGCCTTGTAACTCCTTCGGCGGTTTCGCTGCACCCGCCAAAAAACTTAACCCAAACAAAGCAACAAGCGAAATAAAACTTTTACGCGATATCGTAGCAATATTTTGACCAATATTTTCGCGTTTCGGAGTTGTTGATTTTGTTGACGTTGTTGATGGTATGGGGTTGATTGCTAAAAGTTGTATGGCGTTGGAACGGCATTTTTCCAAGCAGTTCATGCACATGACGCAACGGCTGTAATCAATGCGATGATTTGCGGAATCAATACACGAGGCTTTGCAACTATGTTCACAAAGCCCGCAATGCGTACATTTTCCGGTATTGAGAGTGATTTTGAAAAGAGAAAATTTTGACAATAATCCCAGCACCGTACCTACCGGACAAATCGTATTACAATAAGCCCGCCCGTTGCGCCAAGCCAATACCGAAACAATAACCAACGTCACAACAGCAACCGCCAACGTAATACCGCTCGGAAGCCAAACTTCAACGGAATAAAACGTGTAACTCTCCAATCGTTCCGCAAAATAAGCGAGGAGGTTATTTCCCGACTTGTATAAAGGGGCGAACAGATGCGATGCCATCCGTCCGAAGGCACTGTAAGGTTCGAGCAAAGAAACGACCGAATGTATCCCTGCGACACCAGCAATAATAATCGTTACAAGTACGCCGTATCTCAACCATGATTTGGCGGATGAATATGAGAATTTGTTTTTCTTTTTCGTTCGCAAAATTCGCGATACAACATCCTGAAAAACGCCAAGCGGACAAATGACCGAACAATAGATTCGCCCAAACAACAAGGTGAGCAATGCAATAATCGCAATGACACTGAGATTGAGGGCGAGTATTGCGGGGAGTAGTTGTATTTTGGCGAGCCAGCCGAACAATCCGTGCAAGATTCCCGTAAAGTCGAAAAACAGCACAGTAATCAATACAAAGGCAATGGATGCCGTTATTATCCTGATTTTTCGTAGCATAATATTTTTATTTGGTTATTTCGATTTTGTGTGTTATTTTTTTGAGATACGGAACAAACGAAAAATACAAAATAAACGAAAAGAGCCGATAGCAAAATTTCGTGGTTTGTTTTTTCATTTCGTCTCTCTGTTTTTTTTGAGATACGAAACAAACAAAAAATACGAAATAAACGAAAAGAACAGATAGCAAAATTTCGTTTGTTTAGTTTATTTCGTCTGTTTCGTATTCTCAAAAAATCCAATAAAATCAACGTATGTTAAGAATTCGGTCAATCGTTGCTTTGGGATAATGCCCAAAGTTGATTAACAAGCCGAGCTTGAAACCTGTCATTTTTAAATAATTTAATACTTGGGCTTTATGGGAATGTTCAATATCAGTGATCGCTTTGAGTTCAACAATAACAACATCATAACAAATGAAATCCGGACGATAAGTTTTTTCGATCAATTCGCCTTTGTAGTGTAGCCGCAATTCCTTTTGAGCCTTGTAAGGAATTTGTCTTAACTTAAACTCCCGCTGTAAACATTCCTGATAAACCGGTTCAGCAAAACCACATCCGATTTCTCGATATACTTCAAAGGCTGCCCCTTGAATCGCGTAACTTTCGTCTCTATAAATTAAATCACCCATAGCAAAATTTCGTGGTTTGTTTTTTCATTTCGTCTCTCTGTTTTTTTTGATATACGAAACAAACGAAAAATACAAAATAAACGAAAGAGACGGATAGCAAAATTTTGTATGTTTAGTATATTTCGTTTGTTTAGTATTCTCAAAAAAAATATGTTGAGAGATTTGTAACAGAATTTGATTTTGACGAGCGTGTCTTTTGTGCTGAAAACAAATTCGAGAGCGATTGTCGGAAACAAAATAACTGTTCCTTTTATATATTGTCTTATCTATTTATCTGTTGTTTGATGTCATTTAAAGAAAAAATTAAATCGGTTTTGTTGTGTAGTGGTATTTTGCGTTTTCGTCAAGTGCTTTCTTCGCGTTCGGTTTTGATTGTTGCGTATCATTCCGTTTCCGCAAACCGCCAAGCTCAATCCGATATTATCAGCCCCGGCATAACAACAGACGCAGACCGTTTTGATGAACAGATGCGTATTCTCCGCGAAGAATATAATCCGGTGACGCTTGATGAGATTTCTGATTGGCTCAAAGGTATATGTGAGTTACCGGCGCGTTCTGTTGCGGTGACTTTTGATGATGGTTTTGCGGATAATTATTATGTTGCCGCGCCGATAATGGAGAAGTACGGGATTCGCGGAACGATTTATTTGACTGCGGATGCTGTTCAACGTAATGAGTTGCCTTGGTTTTGCCGTATTCTTTTTCTGTTTCAAAAAGCCCAAAAGAACAAAATCGTTTTGACCGATACCGCAACCGGACGAACATGGAATTTAGGTAATCCGGCGGAGAATCGTGAAGCATACGTTAATTATGGTTTTCCTTGTGCCGGATTGGTTGGTGATGAGTTGCGTGATTATGTCGGCAAACTTGAAGCGTGGTTTGGTTTTCATTTTGACAAAAGTGATCAACTTAACAGCGATCAATTTTGCGAAGATCAATGTTGCGGCATGATGACATTTGATCAAGCCCGCGAACTCCGTCAACGAGGTCACATTATCGGTAATCATACTTTTTCGCATTGCAATCTCGCTCATATTCCTGCGGAGAAGTTGCGTGATGAGATTGGTGCGGCGGGTGAAATTATTGCGGCTGGTTTGGGTGAGCGGGTTGAGCATTTTTCGTATCCGCATCCTTGCTACGAACCGCAATGGAACGAAGCAAGCCTACTTGAAACCGCAACTCTCGCCTACAAAACCGCCGTACTAACAAGTTTCGGATTAGTCAAACGCAACTGCTCTCGCCTGCTTTTGCCCAGAATAATGCTAAGTAACCAAAACGCAAAAGAATTTCGCTGGAAACTAGAGACAGCTTTATGCGGAATTGAAACATAAAAAACTACTGATTATTTCGGCTTATCGTTTTTTTAGCACGCAGATAACACTGATTATTAGGATTTGCGCAGACAGATTTCATTGTTTTTCTTCATCTGCGAATATTTTTAGAATCTGGTGTTATCTGCGTGCTAAAAAAACTATATCCCACAAAAAACGAAAT
>JAISQS010000262.1 GCA_031274045.1 Planctomycetaceae bacterium
TCTCAACTAATATTGAGAATACGGCAACAATATAAGCGCAACGATAATTAAAATTAAATTTTGCCCCTTAATATTTTTTCACAAAAAATATTGTTTAACCATCAACTTGTAACCTTACCATTTCGATGAACCAATCAAATACGAAACGAAAAAACACCACCACAAAAACCACCGCAAACACCACCACAAACTCTGCCGCAAAAAATTCTAACCCCAAAACATCTCATAACCCAACCACCAAAACTTCTGAAAAGTTGACCTTGTATGATCGATTGTCGCATTTGACGTATCGTCAAGCATGTGATATTCTTGGGAAGGAAGGTGCGGGGCTTATGCGGCGTCCGATTAGTCTTGACAATTTTAATCTCAAAGAAGATGTTTATCTTGGCGAAGACTTTTTTCGACTCACAATTCGCACGCCAAACCCGGACTTTGACTCCGATATTGCCACAGTCACAATCACGCTTGCCGACAAAGCAAAACACAAACTCGCAACATCCTGCTCCATCTGCAACCCTACAAAAGAACCAAACCGATTTTGCCCGCATGTCGCAACCGCTCTCTCTTTTTTGCTCGAAGAAAAATCTTTAATTGGACTAGCAGAAATACCCGACCTCGAAACTCCGCCGGAGCTTTTGTCCCTTAAAAAACTAAGGCAAAGAGCCTTGCACGAACGCCGCCAACGAGCCGCAAACGAAAAATTTACCATAATAAAATCCGAAAACACAAAAGAAGCATGGACGGACTATCATCTCACCAGCGAGTTGTCGGGCAAGACGTATCGTGTTGCTTTGCGCGGCGCGGAACTTGGCGACTCTTTTTGTTCGTGTCCTGATTTTAAGACGAATCGTCTTGGAACTTGTAAACATATTTTGTACCTCTTGAATTATTGTACAAAAAAGTTCGGCGCGAACGCAATAAATAAGAAGTACGTCAACAATGACACTATTGTTTATTTGCGGTATGGTGAACATCGCACGCTTCATTTGGAGTTGCCGGATCGTGTTTTGAGTTGTGATTGTGAGGTTTGTGCAAAGGTGAAAAAAATTGCCGAGCCGTTTCTTAACAAGTCTATTGATGATGTTGTAGGTTTAATTAGCGCAACGAAAAATCTTGAATCGCTTGACTTTTCCGTGACGATATATCCCGATGCCGATCAATGGATTCAAGACCGTCTGTTTCAAAATCGCATAAGCTCTCTCGTCAGCGAAATCCGCGCGAATCCTAAAACTCATCGGTTGCGGAAGGAGTTATTGAATGTTGAGTTGTTGCCGTATCAGTTGGATGGTATTGCGTTTGCGGTTGGGGCTGGTCGTGCGGTTTTGGCGGATGATATGGGGTTGGGCAAAACTATTCAGGGGATTGGTGTTGCTGAACTTTTGGCAAATGAGGTTGATATCAAAAAAGTTTTGATTGTTTGTCCTGCGTCGGTGAAGCAGCAATGGAAGTCTGAGATTGCGCGTTTTGCGCCGCATCGTTCGACGCAACTTGTACTCGGCGGTGCTGATGAACGTTTTGAACAATACGGCAACGACACGTTTTTTACGATTTGTAATTACGAACAAGTTTTGCGTGATTTGATTCCGATTGAGCAGACGCAGTGGGATTTTATCATTCTTGATGAAGGTCAACGCATTAAGAATTGGGAGTCCAAAACTACTCGTACGATTAAGGCACTTCATTCGACGTATGCGCTTGTTTTGAGTGGTACGCCTTTGGAGAATCGACTTGACGATCTTTATTCTGTTGTGCAATTCGTTGATGATCGTCGTTTGTTGCCAGCGTATCGATTTTTTCATCGGCATCGGATTGTTGAGGATTCGGGTCGTGTTGCCGGTTATAAAAATCTTGCGGAGTTGCGTGAGGAGTTGAAGCCGATCTTGTTGCGGCGTACAAAAGAGTCTGTACAACTTGACTTGCCTGAGAGAACGGTTGAGGTGATTCGAGTTGCGCCGACGAGTGAGCAGGTGTCAATTCATGCGTTTTATATGCAGACGGTTGCGAGTATTGTGGCAAAACGTTTTTTGACGGAGATGGATATTTTGCGATTGCAAAAAGCGTTGTTGGCGGCGCGGATGAGTGCGGATAGTACGTTTCTTGTTGACAAGCAGGAGCCGGGTTATTCGAGCAAGTTGGAGCGGCTTAACGAATTGTTTGCCGAGTTATTCGCTGAAGGTGATCGCAAGATTGTTCTGTTTTCAGAGTGGACAACGATGTTAAATTTGATAGAGGAGTTGCTCAAAAAGTTTGGTGTCAGGTATGTTCGTCTTGATGGTTCTGTTCCTCAAAAAAAGCGGTTGTCGATAGTGCGTGAGTTTGTTGATGAATCGGATTGTGTTGTTTTTTTGACGACGAATGCCGGTTCGGTTGGGTTGAATCTTCAGGCGGCGAACACGGTGATCAATGTTGATTTGCCTTGGAATCCGGCGGTGTTGGAGCAACGAATAGGTCGAGCGCATAGGATGGGTCAACGTCGTCATGTTCAAGTTTTTTTGTTGGTGACGGAGGGTACGATTGAGGAGCAGATGTTGCGGACGATATCGGCGAAGCAGGAGTTATCGTTTGCGGCGTTGGATGTTTGCAGTGAGGTGAGTGAGGTGATGTTGACATCTGGAGTTGAGGAGTTGAAGCGTAGGCTTGAGGTTCTTTTGGGTTCTCGCCCAGCCGCGCCGATTGACCAATCACAACAACAAGCAGCCGCCGCAACATCAACATCAACCGCATCCTTGCCGCAACATACATCAACAACAGATACGTCAACAAACCAAGACAACACCGCCGAACCCGTAAAAAAACAGGATCAAATCCACCAAGCCGGAAACAACATAATAAATTCAATCATACAATTCGCCAATGTATTACTAGGCTCAGAATCATCCGATCAAAAAACCAATTCACAATCAATCAACATACCACAACAAAATCAAATCGACTCAACAATAATATCCGACATTCAAAAAACGGTATCCGATTCGATCAAATTTGAATCAACAGAACTAGGATCAACAAAATTATCAATAACAATACCAGACCAACCAACAATAGAAAACTTATTACAAACCGGCATCAAACTCTTCAACTCCCTCCTCAAACAAAAATAACAACGACAAATAAAACGTCATCAATAATATCATTTCGCATCAATTTGTAGCAGTTTACAACTTCTCGAAAAATCGTTGCGCTAATTGTAGTTGATCAAGTTGTCTATGAAGTTGGTTGCACGGTGCAGATTGATTAAGGGTCAAGAACAAACATTTGCAGTACATCAAAACAGATACAAATAAAAAGTGTGCTGTGAATATTGTCCATTGATCCTCAATGATATTTGATATTATTGGTGTCTACCTCCCCCATTGCAAAATTTCGCGTATGGCATAGAATCCCACCGCTTTTTTACAGTATGTTTTGTTGCCTATGAAAATTTTCCTGTCAGAGTAATGTCCAGACAAATGTACTTGTATTTGTAATTACGATATTCTTTGCATTCGAAATTTTACAAAATTTTCAATGCAAAGAGGTTTTTTAAAACGCACTTGATAATTCACTTTCGTTCGCTGGTTTATGTACGGCGGCATTCAAAATTTACATTTGCAGTTTTTATGCTTTTGTGTCAAAGAATTTTATGTTTTGGGCTGTTCGTACTATTATGTTGTTTTTTCCGCGTGTTTATTTATGGACTACGGAAAACACGTTTTTACTTTTTGGTTTCAACTAAATTACAGTCAGTTTTTTATATTGAAATAATTTTCGTTTAACAATTGGACGAATGCGTTAGCGTTCTGTTGCCTGCCAACAAATTACCACCTTGAGTCGAAAGACTCTTGTTACTGCGGCAACATCGAAGAGCGACGCTCCCTGTTTAGGGAGTGCCGTGTCGGTGTTGTGCGGTAAGCTCTGTGGTAAGAGTGTTGGCAATGACTCGGATTTCGGCACTCTTTCTTTTTGCGCTCTTGAAAGGCTGTCAATTCTGTATGGCGGCAGATCAATTTGGGTTGTTCCATCTCTCACCACTTAAAAATTATTATGCAAATTAGTATCCAGAATTTCGAGGATCTGCTTCAATGGGCAGAAGATCTTGCCGCTATAATGAAAGAACGGCAAAAGGACGATATTGTCAAGCAAATTGAGGAAGTTAAAAAATCACTCTCAACGAATGTTTTTACGCTTGCTGTTTTGGGGAAAGCAAAGCGAGGTAAATCTACGCTCATCAATGCGTTACTTGGTCGGCATGATGACTTGCTTGCACCGATTGATAAGTTACCTGCGTCGAGTGCGATTACGCGGTTTCGTCGAGGTGACGCAGACAATGCGACTGTTTGGTTCAAAGATAATCGTGTCGAATCTGTTCAATTTTCGCGTATCAAAGAGTTCGTAACAGAAGAGTATAATCCCGAAAATACTAAAAATGTTGCGCTCGTTGAGGTGGTTAGTCGATTTGAAAAATTACCGCCGCAAGTTGAATTGGTTGATACGCCCGGAGCGGGTTCCATTCACGAACATCACGACGCATTGTTGCACGCATTCATCCCGCAAGCCGATGCCATCATCTTCATCGTAACAGCAAGAATGCCTCTCGATCAGGATGAAATTGATCTCTTGAAAGAGGTAAAAAATGCGGATATCAAAAAGATTTTCTTTGTCGTAAATAAGGTTGACGAATCGGAAGTATCAGATGTTGAGTCTGCTGTCCAACATAATCGAAAATTGTTAGAACAGAACGGAATCGCAGTTGAAAGCTTCCATCGAATCAGCGCAAAAAATGCCTTCATCGGCAAAGAATCCGATAGCAATGTCCCCGAACTAATGAATGACATCGGACAATTTCTCGCAAAAAATAAAGGACAAACTTTGCGTCAGCGTTTTATGAGTCGTATAAATGCGATTGTTGAATCTGAATTGCGATCAATTGAAGTCGCCGTTTTTTCTTCAAGTAAATCTATCAACGAATTAAATACCGAAATTGAACAACTCAGACAACAAAAAAAGTCGATTGAAGTAAATCGAAAAAGTATTGAACGCGAATTTGAATTAAAATGGACAGATGCCGTAAACGCATTGCAATCAAAACTCAATAAAGCCGAAAGAGAAGTTACTGCTAAAATTACGGAGGAATTTAACAAAACATCTATGTTTGGGGTGAGTAATCTTACCAAGTCTTTACCTACACTTCTCAATAAATCTTTCTATGACGTTTTGACTCCAATGACGCAGAAATTTGAGTCAGATATACGTGATGTTTGTGCGAAATTGGATGAATCTTATCCGATGATTTCAATCGACGATGCAGGTCATACTATTTTTAAAAACCACAAAGATGGTGTTTTAGTAGCCAGCACAATTGGCGGCATTACGGCTGCCGCTGCCGGCGTAAGTCTTGTTTCTGCCGGTTCAGCGGCTGCGGCATCAATCGCCGCTGCTAACGCGGCAGCGTCATCATCTTTACTTGGTGTTGTTGGTTCCGCGCTTAGTTCGGTAACTCCGTTGCTTAGTTTTTTGGGCCCCCAAGCGGGAGCGGCAGTTGGAACAGTTGGAACAATCGCGTCAGCGATCAGTCCGCCAATGCTTGCGACACCGTTGTGGGTTGCTCTTTCCGGACCGGTGGGCTGGACGCTAGCAGGTGTCGGTGCTTTAGCAGTTCCCTTTGCATGGCGACACTCAAAAATAAAACAGAAGGATAAACTAGAAACCGCAGCACAAAATCACATCAAAGAAATATTTAACGGGATAAGAGACGACAGTATTCCAGCTTTGCAAAACATGGGAAGAACTATACTTGAAAGTTTCCGTATCCGGCTTGATAAACAGATTGATGAGTTAGAGTTTGCTTTGACTTCTGCGAGAGATAACCGACCGAATGAAAGTGAATTGGCAAAAATAAAATATCAAGGTGAAACGTTAAATAGATTAATTACACAATCTAATGACTGGTTTCAAAAAACATATTAACAAAATTTGTCATGGATACACAAGATAGACTAATGCTTATATTGGATGAGCTTTTGGTACTGATCAATGAAAGCGAAATGTACCAAACGGATGCAGCGATTAGAGAGATTTTGGGTGAGACCAGAAAAATAATCAATGACATTCGGCGTAGAGCTTTGGCATCGACAAAAAAGTACATTGTTGCGGTTGTTGGTCTTACCAATGTAGGCAAATCAACGTTACTCAATGCTTTGTTTGGTTTGGATATTGCGCCTCGTCGCAATGGTCCTTGTACTGCTGCGCCGATAGAATTTGCTTTTGGCGATTCGTATGAAGTTACTGTTTATCATTTCAAGAGCATCACGCGTCCGAGTTGGAGATGTGCGGGAGTTGATGAAGTTCATGAGAGGTTGACTGCTTTGGCGGATGATAGCGGCGCGGAACGTAGCCGGAGTATTCAACGTGTTGTTGTTACTGCTCCGCTTCCGATTTTGCAAAACGGTCTTGTTATTGCTGACACACCGGGTTTTGGTGCAGCGCAAATTGAAGGAGCAGAAGGTTCACATGAAGAGTCACTCAAAAAATATTTGGTGGATCAAGTATCACAAGTTTTTTGGGTTGTGTTGGGGGAGCAAGGAATAGGGAAACGAGAAAAAGATTTCCACGACAACATGTTCGGACAAATTTGTGACGATGTTATTGTAACTGGTTGTGATGATTGGGAGCAACGTGATAAAGATAAATTTCGCCAGCGATTTGCGAGGCTATTCAATCGATTGCCGCAGTTCCATTTCGCATCGGGAAAAATAGGACTTAATGCGCGAAAGACAGGTAACACTGAACATCTTGAACAAGCCGGTATTGTTGCAATTGAGAATCGAATTAGAAACTTGGCAAATAGAGATGGACGATTGAGAACCATTTTGAGTTCGTTGTTAGCATTGTCGAATGATTTAATTTGTTGGTGGGATGAATATCGTAATGTAAATGATATTCGCTGTTTTTCGTTTTGGCGACCCGATAGTTGGGATCGCTGGAAAAATAATTTACCAAACACTACTTTCACAAAAAAATTAGCAAATATACTGGAGGCAGCAAAATGAAACCGCCGCAAATCGCGCTTATTGGTACGGAAGGTTCCGGCAAAACCGTCTTGGCAACAGTCATGGCAAAACGACTCAGCGAAGCACAGGACGGAATTTTTTTAAATCCGATAGGAGCAAAAACTGCTCTTTATATAGAAAAGTGTTGGAATACACTACAAAGCGGAGAATGGGTACCATCAACTCCCCCCGGACAACTGTTCGCCTTGAAATGGAATTTATCGATTCAAGGAAAAGAATACCCGACGCGGCTAATTGATTCAGCCGGACAAGACCTGCGCAAATTATTTTTTGATGAAGGTTATAACGATCCGAATATCTCCGAACAAGATAAACAATTTATCCAATACCTGAAAGACTCAAATATTCTTATTCTTATTGTCAATCTGAAAGACTTTATTGGTGAGTCAGATCCAACACGTAGAATGGAGAACCAAATAGTCGTTAAGGAAGTATTGGATGTGTTGAAGAGGGACAAAATAGATCGACAACTAGCGATTATTTTCACGCAGTACGACCTATACAAGACTACTATTGAAAGAGGATGGAATTCGTGTGAAGAATTTATTAAAAAAATGTTGCCGTACCTTCACAGTGCGCACATTCATGGACATTCAGTCAAAATTTTCCCAGTTGCGGCAGTTAATAAAACTGAGGTCAAGGTTAATGCCGCAACCGGTAAACCGTACCGAGTTCCTGCACACAATTTCACATCAGACGGACTAGAGCAACTAATCAGGTGGCTTAAAGAAGTTGTCCCTGAATGCGAAAGAAATCAAGCTAAAGGCGGAAGCCCAATACTACAACCTGCAACAAACGCTACGGTAGTGGAAAAAGTTAACGTACTGATAAGTGATACGTTGCAAACGATCATTAACGTACCGAGAAGGAAGTTGGTTTTTAATGCGTTGATAACTACCGTATTTTTATTCGTAATAGGATTAGTAATAGGCGGCATTATTATTCGTAACATTGCATTTGCTCCATCTGCTCCATCTGCTCCACCACTACCAATCTCAATCACGTTTGACTACGACTACTTGGGATTTGGAGAACACAAATTTGCTAAGATCACGAACACTGGCAATCAGACTCTTCATTGTAAAGCAGAAGTTCGAGCTACAACCGCAAAAAAACAGTGGCAATTTACAATTTATCCAGGTAATATGCTAAAATTTGGACGCTTGGAAATAGATTGGAGATTTGAACGTGGCGAAATAATAACAATTCAATGTGAAGGTTATAAAACAACCTCATGGACGGTTCAGTAGATCAAGGAATATCAATTCAATGTAGATATTGCATTATTTTTTAACTTATTAACCTCTACCTTAAAAAACAAAGTACGATGAAAATTAAAATTTATTACGCTCTTTACGATCAAGCTACATTTAAAAATAGTGATTATTGGACGTGGTTTGATTACGAGTTGTCTAAAAAAGATCGCAATAATTTTTATAGCGATTTTGCAGTTAATCATATTCTGCCAGAACCGAATCAACTACAAGAAGACGAAATTTGGGGCGGTATCGTTAGACTTTCTGAAGAGTGGACAGTTGTTTATCGTTTTTTGAACGGAGGCAGAGATCGATTTGATCGACCCGGCAGATATGTTATTGTCACAGCTTGGGTTCATACAAAAGAAACTAAAGGAGTTGATCTTTCACCAATTTTTCATTCAATGATTTTTGGAACAATTGCAAAAGATGCGACAAAAATTCCTGTTCCCGAACCAGATTTCTTATCGGAAGAATATAACGTTAATATCATTGACGACAAACCACAACAACAACTTGATAAATTACTCATATATAACAAAATAACATTGGACGGTGATAATTCATTTCGTGACAGTGTGATTCTTTTTGCGCATATTCCGTTGGATCGTGTTGTTGAAGTTAAAATTATAAAAACACAATTGCAACAAGAGGCAACCATCGAAATCAAACCATTAACAATTACAACATCGCCGCCAAAGACTCCGACTCCACAACAAAAGCCGACACCAGATCCGTTCGTCCATCCAAAACCACCGAGCGTTAGCCGGATACATGGCATTTACGCAATGATTGTGAAACCTCGATTTAGCATACTACATATCGTTGTAATCTTGATCTTTGTTGTTGTCATAATTATAGGACAAGATAAAAATGAGCATGTGAACGTGTTGCCCACGGATACAACTGTACACACTGACAATCGAGACAAGCCAGATGCGTCTGAGACTCTATCTAATGAACCTGAGACTGTAGGAAATGGAAAACCAGAAAGTCAAGGCAAAAAAATAGAAAAGAAGCTTGATGTATCTAATGTTAAAAGCTCTGACAAACCACTTAAAAAGAATCAAAAACCTTGGTTTTTTGAAAGGTTTCTTGTAAGGTTACGTAATTGGTTCTCGTCTTGGGGAATCAAAAAATAACTCGATTGTTTCGTACTTTTGAGGAAGCTGAAAGCTCTGAAAATAGAGCAAGGAAAAGTCGATCACACGGCGCGAATTTGTTACGGATGTTCCTTTTATTTTGCTTGATTTTTTGTTTGGTGCTTAAATTTAATGGCTTTTTGAAAAGTGTGTCCGGTGTTGTCGATTTTATATCGTCGAAACGTTTATTACGTGACTGGTCGCCAACGGCTTGTCGTTCCAATTTTATTGCTTGGCAGTTGTCGGCAGGTTGGTAACACCAACTACTCCAAACTGAACATTCCACCAAAACCGAACATGTTTGTTGACCGAATTAAGCATCATCTCAAAGACGGGACAATTCGTACTCAATACCTTTTGTGTACCTCACGGCGCGAAGGAAAAAAAGTTGTTCAATAGATGTTA
>JAISQS010000352.1 GCA_031274045.1 Planctomycetaceae bacterium
CCGCCTTCTGATTGGAATCCGATTTTGCCGCGCGTTTGTTCTGCGTCTGTTATCCAATTTACGATTTGACCGTTGACAACTACGACTATCAAGCCGTTGTTACAAAGAATATCGAGGGCGTTCCATTGGCTTGGTTCTTTTTCGCGGTCGGCGATTTTTTTGATGCCGTTGACGTGACCGAATATTTCGCCGCCGTCTCTTTCCGACACGCGGTCACCGACAACACCGGCAGGAGCGGGCAGCTTCATTCCGTGAAATCCGTAGAGGTCGCCGACCCTTCCCGAAGCCAATTGCACCTCCACACAACGCGGCAAAAAAGTTTTATCCGGTTGTTTATTGATGCGAAGAAAAACGCCGCTATTGCTCGGCTTCGCCCCTTCAGACCAACGAAACTCAACAGACAACTTGAAATTCTTATACTCTTCTTTTGTGCCAATCCAACCAAACGGCTCACCCTTGCACGTTAGAATTCCTTTGGCGGAGAACGAATAAACATCCCCAACAACAGTACCTTCTTTGTTAGAATGGAAATCCCATTCGGACAAACTCGTTTTTTCAAACAGGTTGATTGGTTTCGGATTTGTTTGACCGAAAGCCGTGACTGCTGATAAAAACACACAACAAAACGCTATCAACAAAATGTTTTTTGTCATAGTAAAAATTTGGTTAAAGGTTAAATGGTTAAAGTTACATTGGCGATCAATTAAATCCCCAATCACCAAGTTCGGTTCACTTGATAACACAACGAAGACGCTGACGCGATTCACCGACGTGGCTTGGTAATATCGAAACAGAAAAAAAACCAAACAAACGAAATATTGTTATTAGCTCGTTTCGTTTATTTGGTTTTTGGTGTCGCATTTGGTGTCGCAACGGTTTGAGTTTCGGCTCAACTCGCTGCTCAACTTTTCCAGAGACCATGTTTATTGCAATATTCTCTTGCGGTAATTGGCAAATTCGGATCGATTTTGAATACGGCTTTTGGTTCGATGTTTGGTCTCAAATTTACTCGTTGGCAGGAGTCGCCTTGTTGGATTTCGATCCAAGTTATATAGTGTGCTTCTTCCATTGGGTGTGCTACGCTTCCGACTTGTACGGTTGCGGTATCTCCGTTTATTGAGATGACCGGAATGTGTTTTTCTTTCGCGGCATCGACGGTATTTTCTGTTTTTAGAGTCATCGCTTTGTTGCAGCAAGAGAGTTGTCCGCCTCCTTGTGTAACGATTTCAACAATATTACCGCACGACTCGCACACGTAAATTTCGTTAATTTTTGTCATTGTTTTATAGGGTTATAGGTTTGGGGTTGGTTGTAATTTATGCCGCAAGCGTTTTAATTTTTGTTCACCTTGCGGCATTGACTGTTTGAGTTACCTTGTTGAAATACTTCCAACTCGGCAACAACAATTAACTCGTCAATCCTGTTGCAAAACTCAGATAAGTATAGTCAACTATCTCCAAAGTATCAACTGCTCATCAATGTTCTCCGAAGGGGTGAGAGGATTTTTTCACAAGAAAATATTGGAATGTAATGTAATGCAATGGAAAATTACGTAAGTTTTAAAGATTCTTATCTTCTCTCACCCTCCCATGAAAAATCCCCAACAATTAACCGCGAACAATCAGAGAACTTTGTGAATTGTGAATTGTGAATTGTGAATTGCCTATGATATTTTCGATGAAACGTAATGAATTTGTAATGCCGGTTGTGAAGTGGGTTGGCGGTAAGCGGCAACTTTTAGAACAACTGAAACTGTTGTTGCCGAATCGTATCGCGGTTTATTGCGAACCGTTCGTCGGCGGCGGCGCGATGTTATTTGCACTACAAAAGCAGAACGTTTGGGTCAACGACATAAACGCCGAACTGATCAATTTGTACAAAGTGATACAAGATGACGTAGAAAAACTTATTGACATTTTGCGAGAACACAAAAACGACGCGGACTATTTTTACAAGATTCGTAATTTGGATAGAGACAAAAAAAAATATCAAACTTTGTCAAACGCACAAAGAGCGGCAAGAATCGTTTACTTGAACAAAACATGCTACAACGGTCTGTTCCGCGTCAATAACGCCGGTGAGTTTAACTCGCCGTTCGGTCGTTATAAAAATCCGAATATTGTCAACGCCCCGATATTGCGAGCGGTGAGCGAATATTTTCGCAACGCAAATATTTCTTTTTCAACATCGGACTACGCGGATGTTCTACAAAAAATTACAAATCATACGTTTGTTTATCTTGATCCGCCTTATGATCCGGCTTCGGATACTTCTAATTTTACCGGCTACGCAAAGGGGGGTTTTGATCGCAACGAACAGATACGGTTGCGTGAATGTTGTGATGACTTGAATCGTCGCGGGGTAAAATTTATGCTCTCAAATTCTGCAACCAACTTCATAAAAAACCAATACTCCAAATACAACATAACAATCGTCAAAGCCAAAAGAGCCATCAACTCAAACGCATCAAAACGAGGAATCATCGATGAAATTATCGTGCGAAATTACGATAGATAAAAATCAAAGACTCATTTATTTTGCGAGGTGATTTTTGTTGAACGTGTTTTTTTTGTTCAATGTCTCGCGTTAATATTTTTTGGTGTAGAGTATGGACGGAGCGGGGAAATATCGTATCATTGGGATAATGTATTGACGGCAGCCGATGGTCGAATTGCTTGTTGCCGGCAATTTAACAAATAACAAATTTAACAATTTAACAAATCAAAAATTACAATGAAGTATCTTATAACGGGCGGTGCGGGTTTTATTGGTTCTAATCTTGCGCGGTATGTTTTGGGCAAGGGTCATGATGTTGTTGTGCTTGACAATTTCGCTACGGGCAAGCGTGAAAATCTTGTTGAGATATTGGACAAGATAACGCTGATTGAGGGTGATATTCGAGATCGTTCTGTGGTTGATTCTGCGGTGTCGGGTTGTGCGGCGATTTTTCATGAGGGGGCGTTGGGTTCGGTGCCGCGTAGTGTTGATGATCCTGTTACATCGCACGATGTCAACGTCAACGGCACCTTGACGGTTTTACAATCTGCGCGTGAATTGGGTGTCAAGCGTATCGTTTTTGCCGCGTCAAGTTCCGCGTATGGCGAACAACCTGCTTCGCCGAAAATTGAAACGATGCCTGCGTTGCCGATTAGCCCTTATGCCGCGAGCAAAACCGCTTGCGAAGCATACTTGCAAGCGTATGCTGCCGCTTACAAATTGGAAACAGTCTCTTTGAGATACTTCAACGTTTTCGGACCCCGCCAAGACCCATTCGGTGCGTATGCGGCAGTTATACCTGCGTTTGTCAGTAAGTTATTGAGGGGCGAGCCGCCGGAAGTTTTTGGCGACGGCGAGCAGACGCGTGATTTTTGTTATATAGAAAATGTATGTTATGCAAATTGGCTTGCGGTAAATGCACCGGCGGAAAATTGCGACGGGCGACCAATGAATATCGCCTGCAACGCCGCCGTCTCACTAAATCAAATTCTAAATAAACTAAAACAACTAATGAACAAAGACATCAAACCAATCTACAAACCAGTAAGAGCAGGCGACGTAAAACACTCACTCGCCGACATACAACTAGCAAACAAAAAAATAGGATACACTCCATTAGTTCATTTTGACAAAGGATTGGAACAGGCAATCAGTTGGTACACCGAAAATTTGAAATGATACAAAACGACGAGCAACTTACAGCGGAACGGAACACGCATCTGAATTTCTACCGCCCAAAACCGAAAAACGTTGACGTTGTAGGGGCGAGGCTTGCCCTCGTCCCCAAGCGGCGTAAAACACATCGGCAACGTAAGGTAGTCAACCGACCGGCGGTCGGTTACCCACCTTACGTTTGCCGACACGTCTTGGCGTTCCTTCCAAACTTATTCGGTTTCCTAATGCACTTAGGCGGGCGGGACGCCCGCGTTCCAGTCCGTTTCCGCTTCGCGGAATTTTTTTTACTTGCCGCGCAGCGGCGAACTTATGTGGTGTAACGATGGCAAGCCCCCGTCGCTAACG
>JAISQS010000439.1 GCA_031274045.1 Planctomycetaceae bacterium
GGAGACTAAATTTTTTTTGAAAGGAGAATTGAATATCGTGAGAAAAATTTTAAATTGCTTGTACTTGGGATTTCGATCTTGTTTGCAGGATTGTTTGCGGAAAGCCTGCGTTTTATGCGTTTTTGTCAACGGAATCCGTAGCGTGTTGTATATCGTGTCGGTTAGTTGCTTGTTTATATTGGTTGTGTGTTCGGTTGCGAGCGCGGCTGAAGCGCAACGAAAAATCCTGTACTTCTCAAACTCCGCCGGATACGAACACTCAACAGTTAAATCAGTCAAAGGGAAACCGTCCGTGTCTGATATTGCGATTATTGAAGTGTGCAAGCCGGATGGAATTGAGGTTGTTTGTACAAAAGACGGGTCTGTGTTCGACGGCAATATTGACTCTTACGACGCGTTCCTGTTTCAAACAAGCGGCGAACTTTCAAAAGGGACAAAAGAACATCCAGATTGGGCACTCACCGAAACTGGTTGGCAAAAATTATTGACCGCAATTCGCGGCGGAAAAGGTTTCGTAGGATTCCACCCAACAACCGACTCAAACAGAATCGGAGGGAACATCTACGAGAATTCGCCAAAAGAAAAAATCACAGAATTCACTAAATTTATGGGCGCAGAATTTACCATACACGGACCCTCACAAGAAACCACTATCTCCGTCGTTCAACCCTCACCCTTCAAATGGCTCGCCGCAAAGAAGGACAAATTCCGGCTCTTTGACGAATGGTACGTACACAAAAACTTCAACGATGACTTGCGTGTTTTTGCGGTTCTTGAGACGGAGGGGATGAAAGGCGATGTGTATCGCCGACCTTCTTGTCCGATAATTTGGGGGCGTGCTGAGGGGAAGGGTCGCGTGTTTTATTCTGCGTTCGGGCATTACGATGACTATTGGAAAGACCCCGACAAAATACAACTTGTCCTACAACTAATACACGCCGCAATAGGAACTGCCAAAGTTGACCTCACTCCGAATATAAAAACCATCACGCCCAAAGCAAACGAATTACACTACCAAAAAGACACAACTAAATAAAACCATGTCTCAATATACTCATGTTGAGTGTATTTGAGTTTTCCTGTTCGAGTTTGCTTGTAATAACGGCAAAGTAAAACTCGCCGCACAAATCGCGTCGAGCCGCCAATATTGCAATTTGCAACAAACCCTCTTTTCACAAGGAGAATTTTATGAAAAAAACATCACGGCGAAATTTTATTAAAACGTCGGCTGGTGTTACAGCTGCTTCTTTTGCCGCTCCGTTTATCTTCGCGCAAGAAGCGAACGGCGCAAATGATCGAATCGGTGTCGGGTTCGTCGGTACCGGAGGTCGATGCAACGGACACCTTGACACCATCAACAGATTCAAAGCTGCGGGAATCGCGCAGCCGGTCGCGGTTTGCGATGTTTACCGACCCCGACTGATTGCAGCGTCAAAGAAAACCGGCGATTCCAAAATGTACGATACACACGAAGAACTACTCGCCAATAAAGACGTGGATGTCGTCTGTATCGCGTCGCCGGATCACCACCACGCATACCAAGCTATCGACGCTATCAAAGCCGGTAAAGATGTATTTTGCGAGAAACCTTTAACGCATTGGTCGCAGTTCGAAGTTGCTAAGGAAGTTGAGAAAGTTGCCAAAGCAAATAGTAAACTTGTCCAAGTTGGTACGCAGCACATGGCGGATGACAATTACCCGAAAATCCGCAAGTTGATCGAAGACGGCATTATCGGCAAGCCGGTGCAAGTTGAGGCGGGATATTTTCGACGCGGCGATTGGGGCGAGCGGATGTCGATTCCAGACGCAAACGCTAAACCGGGCCCCGATCTGAATTGGGAACGTTTTCTTGGTACTGCGCCGAAAACGGATTTTTCTGTGTCGCGGTTTTTCCAGTGGCGTATGTTTTGGGATTATGCCGGCGGTCCGTCAACGGATTTGCTTGTGCATACTTACACGCCGGTTTTTGCTGTACTTGGTCTGGATTATCCGACACGCGTTTTCGGCGGCGGCGGAACTTTCCAATACAACCGCGAAGTGCCAGACCAATGTAACATTATTGCGGATTACAAAGACGGACCTTCGGTTGTGTTGACAAATTCTTTGTCGAATCACGTGGACAAAATGACAACTATTCGCGGCACGAACGGTATCATCACGTGGGGAATGATTCAGGGTTCCAAAGCGGATTACGACAAGGGTGTCCGTATTGTTCCGTTCGGCAAAGGCAAGGAAGAGATTAAAATTCCTTGGTCTGGCAACGGTGATACCAATAAGTTATGGAAGAACCTGTTGGATTGTGTCAAGACTCGCCAAGAAGTAATGTGTCCGATTTCATTGGGCGTTCGCGTTCAAGCTCCGTTGTCAATGGGAATTTTATCACATCGCGAGAACAAGGTCGCTTTGTTTGATTTCGAGAATCAGAGTATAAAGATGAGTTAGTATATAGTGGTACGCGGTGAACTACGGGTTGTGGATTGATGATTGCAAATTATTGTCCACAATCCCAAATTCAAAATAACTCTGTCTATCAAAATAACCTAAAAAAGTTGGCTATTTTTTTAGCGAGGAAATCGCAGAAAGACGGAAGGGGCGGAAATTTTTTAGAAATTCATATTCCGCGCTTTCCGTCTTTCCGCACTTTTCGTGTTAAAGAAATTTCTAAAAAAATAAATTTGATCGAACCTGTTTTGTAATTTTTTGCAAGTTAGCATATCATGCGCGGCAACTCGCTGTATTGGCGTGTTCAGTTGTGATGAGTTTAATCTGCCTGTTTTTTATGGCAAATTTAACTCGTCTGTTTAAGTCAGCGATTTATCGTTTCAAAAAATGATTCTGTTGTTCAAGATGTTCAAGAGAATGACGCGCTGTTTTTTGACAGCGATAAATTATTTAACATTTATTACATTTGTCCAAAATGTACAACACAAATTTTAGGAGAAAAGATCATGAAAAAGACTATTTCAATTTCGATTTTTAACAAAATTTCGGCTAATTTTAAGGGCGAAATCCACAATATTAAAAGAGACAATGGGGATTGGATACGCTGTACAGATAAGATTTATTTTAAAAATAA
>JAISQS010000501.1 GCA_031274045.1 Planctomycetaceae bacterium
GCTGCGCTCCGCTTGCACGGGGGCAGTAAAGTTTAACACAGAAAATTCAACACCTCCGGTGTTGTTCCGCTCCAAAACAAACACGCAAATACGTTTATGACTTGTGTGGTATAACGAGGTGTCCCGCCCGCCTCTGTGCGTAATAGAATCAAAAAAGTTTGAACTGAACGCCAAAACGGTTTGGCAAAAATGTTCTCCAACCCGTTTTGGCGTACCATCCAAACTTGTTTGGTTTCCTAATGCACAGAGGCGGGCGGGACGCCCGCGTTCCAGTCCGTCGCCGCTTCGCGGCGGACTTATAGTGGTATGACGAGACCTAACGCCTCCCTGCCTAATGCCTCAAGACTTCGCCTCTACGGGGTAAAAACATACGTTTATGATCGCCGAAAATATAGCGGCACATACATTGCGCAGCATGAACTGAAAGCGGCTTGTAATGAGTCAGTCAATTGCGTAGAATTAACGCGAATTTATCAGATCACAAGTTTTTACCTTCAGGCTTCCATATTTTTTTTTGTTTGTTAGTTGGAAGTCGTGAAATACTATTTCGATTATGCGTTTCCCGTATGGCAACGTCATGGAGATAGTTTGCGGGGTTCTTTGGTTCGCACTTTTTGTGCTTATGCCGTCGCTTGGTTTTGCGATTTACCTTCTGTCAAGTGAAGGGAGGAACATTCTGCTTGGGAAATAGCGGCATCACTTTGTGCCTTATTGCTTGACAATCTGATTGCCAAAAACGAAAGGCAAACGATGACCAAATCTACCTCTTTCAATTTTCCAAATTTTTCAGCTATCACCAATAATTCCGATTTTAAAGAAGACAGCGTCCGCGAAATTATTGTTTTGCCGATTCTCAAAAAACTCGGTTACAAGCAAGAAAATATTGTCCGAAGCAAAACATTGGAACACCCATTCCTCAAAATAGGAAGCCAAAAACGTAAAGTAAATCTCATCCCCGATTATCTACTCAAAGTCGAAAACAGTTTCGTCTGGGTACTAGACGCAAAAGCCCCAAACCAAAAAATAACAACCGGCGACAATCTGAAACAAGTCTATTGTTACGCCGCTCATCCCGAAATCCGCTGCAATTATTTTGCACTATGCAACGGATTGGAATTTTCACTGTTCAGAACGAATGATTATGATGTCCCGATACTATTTTTTCGAATAGAGGATATTGATCAAAATTGGGATAAATTGAAGCAGTATCTCTCTCCGTCAAGTTTTCAAAACGTCAAAAATATTCGTTACGAAGAACCGCAAAAACCGCGTTTTGTCTCTGTCAAAAAATTTGATTACGCCAGTCGTCCTTTGTTGGGCGAGATATCGGTTAAGAAGCAGCTCGTCAGCCGTCATTTTGGTTGCAATGCCTATTTTACCCGCCAGACGTGGAATGTTGTTGAGGCTTACATCAAAAATTTTAGCAAGCAAGGTGACGTAGTTCTTGACCCGTTTGGCGGAAGCGGTGTTACAATGGTTGAGGCGTTGATGAATGACAGAATGGCGATCAATATCGATCTGAATCCGATGGCAATTTTTATCGCTAAATCTTTGGTTGCTCCGGTGAATCTTGGTGAGTTTGCCGCTTCATTTGAAGCTGTCAAAAGAGAGTATTTGAAGCATGAACCGACAACAAAAGTTGAAGTCCAAAGTGCATTGAAAAAATATAAGATGCCGTCAAATCTCCGATTGCCGAAAGGCTCTGACGTATCGACTGTGTTGCAACTTTTTACAGACACGCAGCTCGCACAATTAGCTTTGTTAAAGTCAATCATTAAGAAACAAAAAAATCCGAATATTCGTAGTTCTTTGATGCTGGCTTTTTATAATACAGTCAGCATTATCAACAAAACATTTCACGAAACGCCGCGTGGAGGCGGTAATCATTTTGGCTATTATTACCGTTATAGAATTGCGCCAAAGCCCGCCAACAGAAATACAATCCAAGTTTTCGAGAACAAATTTAAACGCGTTTTTAACGGTAAAAAAGAAATGATGTACAAGATCGACAACGATACAATCTCACACGCAAATATAGTGAAAGGGAGTGCAACAAACTTATCTTTTATTGACAATGAAAGTGTCGATTACATTTATACGGATCCGCCTTACGGTAAAAAAATACCGTATCTTGACCTCTCAACAATGTGGATAGCATGGCTTGATCTTGAAGTTACCGAAGACGATTATAAATTGGAAGCGATTGAGGGCGGCGACCATCAAAAGAGTAAACTCGAATATAACAATTTGATCGCACAGAGTATTAGAGAGATGTACCGTGTCTTAAAGTTTGATCGTTGGTTATCGTTTGTATTTGCTCACAAAGACCCGGAATTTTGGCATCTTATTATCAATACTGCCGAATCATGCGGATTCGAATACGTCGGTGCTGTTCCACAAAAAAACGGACAAACAAGTTTCAAAAAACGTCAAAATCCTTTCACCGTACTGTCAGGACAACTCATCATAAACTTTCGAAAAGTACGAAGTCCAAAAGCCATTATGCGGGCAAATCTCGGTATGGATATTAGCGAAATTGTCATCCAAACAATTGAAGGAATTATCGCAAAAAATGACGGTGCTACTTTGGAACAGATTAACGATGAGTTAATATTGAAGGGTCTTGAGTTGGGATTCCTTGACCTTTTGAAAAAAGAATATTCTGATTTAACGCCGATATTAACAAGTAAATTTCACTACGACGAAGAGACAGAAATTTTTAGTCTTCCAAAAGGAAAAAGATTTCAAACGTACATTGACGTTAAGCTCAGGGTCAAATATTATTTGACAAGTTATCTTCGGAGAATGGAACGAGAGAATAAAGAAGCGCATTTTGACGAAATCGTTCAATCAATCCTGCCGCTGCTAAAAAACGGTAACACTCCCGAAGATCAAACTATTTTGAGTGTGTTGGAAGATATTGCCGAGCGTGTCGGTGATGATTGTTGGCGGTTGACACAAGTTGGTCAACAAAAATTATTCGCAATATATCAGTGAAATACTTCAACGCTGTAGAAAAAACAAACCTTATTTACAACCTGATTTTCTTACAAAAGCAACATTAGTAGCCATGTAATATCATAGTTTTGCAAGCCGTAGGTTTGCATCGCTCGGTAGAAAATGATGTTTCCACACAAACGAGCATTCCGTAGGAATGCCTCCATTGGGCAAGTCACGGGGTTGCATTCCTACGGAATGCGAGGACTCG
>JAISQS010000508.1 GCA_031274045.1 Planctomycetaceae bacterium
CAGTGGAATATTTCAACACTGTAAAAAAAACAAACCTTATTTACAACCAGATTCTCTTACAAAAACAACCTTAGTAGCCCGTGAATCACCACAGACATAACCTTATTACCTTATTTTAACTGTGTAATCTAATAAGGTAATAAGGTTGAAATTTTTTATTGTCAATGGCTACTAAGGTTGTTTTGTTTAGGAAAAATCAGGTAAAAATAAGGTTGAGTTAAAGCCGGATATTTCACTGATACATTACGAATATTTTTAATGTAAAGTTTGCCAATATTGTCAACAACAGATTGCGCATATTTAACAGATTTTAATAAAAAACTAATCTGTATAAATCTGTAAAATCTGTTGACAATATTCTTCTATTAACTTCCTGTGAATTATTCCCGCGAATAAAAATTACGCGATGGGATTAGAGAACTTTGTAGTAGTGTTGTTGATGGTTGTCGGTTTGTTGAGGTGCAGTTGAAACTGTCCTCTATATATAGTCAGAAAGTTGTGAGCAGCTATTCAGGTCTTTTGACAAAATAGTTGCGGCAACTTGGCAAAAACTTTTTAATTTTGAAATTATGTCAACAGAATCCATTTCCGAAATCAAAGGTCTGGTTGTAAATTCACTTTTGACCAACGCGACAATAACGTCGGTTGAAAAATGCTTGCAAATGTGTAATTTGCAAATGCGTGTTGTCGGCGTGTCGCAAATACCAATACAATTTCCAACAACACTAGTCACCGGCATGATAGGTTTAAGCGGCAAATGCACCGGCTTCATCTCACTCGCAATGTCAGAACGAGTCGCAATCAACGCCGTATCTGGTCTGTCAATGGAATCATACAAAACAATCAACGCACAAGTCATCGACGGCGTAGGCGAAATCACAAACATCATCGCAGGCGGAATAAAAACAAAACTCTACAACACACAATGGATGATCAATAACATCACAATCCCATCAGTAATTCTTGGGAACAATTATCAGATTTCGTACTCAAAAGGAATTGAATACAGCAGCATTCTATTCGAGATCGCAGACGCAGATGCCTTAACAATTCAAGACCGCGTCTTCATGGTAACAACCTCACTCATACAAACAACAAACGCATAAATGCGATCTACCACATAAGTTCGCCGCTTCGCGACAATTGTCGGCTTGCGCCGACGCTATTCACCAAGAAAGCATGGCAGTCGGTTGCCTACCTTATGATGCTTTGTAGTTTTTCGGCGCATTGTCGGGCTACGATTATTTCTTCGTTTGTGGGGACGATCCAGATTTCGGTTTTGCTTTCGGGTTTGTGTATTGCGGATTCGGTGCTGTTTGAGTTATGATTTTTTTCTTTGTCAATACAGATGCCTAACGATTCCAAACCTTCAACAATCATCTCTCTGATCTCATAGTTGTTTTCGCCAATTCCACCCGTGAACGCAATTAAATCCGCACCACCCAACTCAACCAAATATCCGCCAAGATAAAGTCTGACGTATCCGACAAAAACTTCCATTGCCAATTTTGCTCTTTCGTTTCCGTTTCTTGCGGCATTCGTGATGTCTCGCAAATCTGCGCCGATTCCGCTTAATCCCAGCAATCCGCTTTCTGTTGCCAGTATGCGTAGAACTTCGTCTTGTGATTTTGACAATTTTTTCATCAAGTACGGAACGGCAAACGGATCAAAGTCGCCGCATCTGCTTCCGTGAAAAAGTCCTGTTTGTGTACTTGTTCCCATGCTTGCGGCGACGCTTTTTCCGGCGTTTATTGCGCAAATTGAGCTTGAGCCGCCGAGATGCATTGAGATGACTTTTGCGTCTTTTCGTTTCAATAATTCTGCCGTGCGTGTTGCGATGTATCTATGCGACGCGCCGTGGAATCCGAATCGTATTACGTCATATTTTTCCGCCCACTCAAACGGGACTCCGTAGTAGCGGTTTCGTGTGGGTATTGTCTGGTGAAAGCCGGTCTCAAACGCAGCAATAAGCGGAATGTCGGGTAATTGCGATGCCATGTTACGCATTGATTTGATGTAGGGCGGGTTGTGTGCCGGAAACATGTCGTTCATCTCTTCCATTGCGTCGAGCAACTTCATATCGACAATTTGAACGCCGGAAATTCCAGCCGCATGAACCGCCTTAAATCCGATTGCCGATACTTCGGATACGCTTTTCAAAACGCCCGATTCCGGCGATGTCAATTGAGCAAGAGATTGACGCACCGCAACCGCGTGATCCGGCACCGATACATCATGCGATCTCTTTGTCCCGCCGATCTCAATCGTACACGGACTAATCGACTCGCCAATACGCTCAACACGACCACGAGCCAACACCTTCTCTGTATCCATATCAAAAAGTGAATACTTGAAACTAGTCGAACCTATATTTGCTACAAGAATTTTCATTTTGTCCCTCTACACTATAATATACTGCTCACAATACTGCGGGTTTCGTTAGCATGAAAACAGTTTAAAATAGTCTCGATTAAAATTTGTTATTCGTTAATGACAGTTTATTTTTCAGGTCGGAATGTCTCACAACACAACTCAACACAACCAACCAAAAAACCAAAGCGGAGTAGTATACAAGGCAACATACTCCATTGCAATCTCACCCTACATCATCTCAAATATACAAAACAGAAGCGTCAATATTATTTGTTGCGCTAATGCAGACGGAGAATATTTTGAAGTTGCCAGCGGTTTATTGAGCTAATATTAACCCCCAAACGTACCAACATAAGTACAGATTTCCAATGTTTTTTCCATTCAATACAGACGCGCCGATTTATTATCGACCGATTATGACTGTGTGTATGATTGTGGTCAATATTGTTGCGTTTTATTGGGAGATGAGCTGTCCTGAGCAAGTGCCGCCGTTCATGTTATCGATTGGCGACGGCATCCATCCAGTCCAATGGTTGACGAATAATTTTCTTCACGCTGACACTATGCATTTGCTCAACAATATGGTTTTTCTATGGTCGTTTGGTTTGGTAGTTGAGGGGAAGTTAGGGTTGGTTAAAACGTTTCTTGTTTATATTGGGATTGGCATAATTTACGGTGCAATAACGCAAATTCTTATGCTCAACTCAACCCCGACTTATTGCTTGGGAGCGTCGGCTGTTATTTTTGGTTTTATGTCAATGTGTCTGATTTGGGCACCGGAGAATTGTTTGACGTGTTTCTATTGTTACGGGTTTCGGTTTGGTTTCGGTTTTTATGATGTGTCAATCAAGTTTTTTGTCGGCGTGTTTCTTTTGTTGCAAATTCTTTTTTTAGTTATTACGGGCGGTCGTTTATCGAGTGAATTTTTGCACATGGTTGGTGCTGTTGTCGGGCTTGCGGCGGGAATTATGTTGCTCAAAACCGGACATGTTGATTGTGAACATTGGGATATTTTTTCTGTTTGGACGGGGCAGCATAAAATGACTGACATTGAACGCATAAAATACGAAGCCGAAAAACCTGAAGTTAAACGCCGCAAAACCGAACAGATTCGGAAACGAAAGGATATGTTGTTCAACGAAATTCGTTTAGCCATCAAAGAAGGGAATCCGTTACCGGCGTGGGTGATTGCTCAAAAAATGTTGCGTGAGTTCCCGGATTGGCAGATTCCTGAACCGGAACATTTGCGTATCATTCAATTGTTGCTGGCAAAAAAAAATTTGGCGGAATCTGTCGAGGCAATGAAAGAGTATCTTGCACACTATTCGTCAAAATCACCGGTGATTCGACTGACGCTTGCGCAGATTTTTGTTGAACAAAAAAGACCAAATTCAGCAATCAAAGTTCTCGCCCAAATAGACTCCGACACACTCGACGATCAACAACTCCGCGTCTTTCACACACTACGCGAAAAAGTTAAAACAACAAAAAACACCCCAACAAAAGAACTGAACATATACGAATTGGTTGAGGAATAGAAACACACGGTCACATACT
>JAISQS010000530.1 GCA_031274045.1 Planctomycetaceae bacterium
GGGCAAAATATCATAGCGTAGGGCAACGCCCTACGATAATTGATTATAAATAACCTTCGCCCCAACGGGGCAACAATATCAGAGCAAGCGGAATTAGGAATTAGGAATTAGGAATTAAATATACTGCTAATAAATCCGCATTCCGCACTCATTTAAAAGCTTCCATTATTGTTGATATTATTGGGGCGTTACCCCGAGTGGTGTTTGTGAATCCCTTTCGTAGGGCGTTGCCCTACGCTATGATATTTTGCCCTTTCAGGGCGTTGATACAGCGAATAAAAGACACAATGTAACACCCCCACAAAATCCGAAATAATCAGTATATCCACACCAGACACAACCATAATAAATTCTACGCCGGATTCATTGCCCGCCTGCAAAAAAATTCTCCAAAATAGTCCAAAATTCGTTAAATTTGGTCTTTACTCAAATATCGTTTTTTGCTACACTCCGCCAACTTTTTGATTGTGTGTCAAAAGTGCGCAGATTCGGCGCGGCTGTTTGCTGCGTTTGTTTGGGTGCGTTTTAGATTTCGGTACAGTCCGCGTGTATGTGTTCGCGGGCTTGCCTGCGATGATTACGATTTTTTTGGGGAACGATAATTTTATCCAATGTTGACGTTATCTGCTCAATGCGGATTGGCTGATTGCCAAGCAATATCCGCGTTACCGCAATATGCCGCTGATTCGGCGAGTGAATTGTTTCGGTTGTTTTTGGTTGGGGGTGATTCTGCCGATTCGGTTTGGAATACGGTTGAATCGATTCGTGCGTCCGTCATAGCGAGAGATGGACAATATATACATGTTGACATCAACGATATTGGCGACAGCACGCTCACGAAGAGGTTGCATTCGGTTTTGGTTGAGGTGCTGGCAAACCGCCCGCATCGGATTCAGTTGCCGATAATTTTGCAACACAACCCGCACTCCGCGTCACCCTTCATCGACAGGGCAATCATCTGGCAAGGACTTTGCGATCTTATCCTAGAAGATGACAACCCGGACAGGACAACCGTAATCGTATTGGAAAATATAGATAACGCATCACCGCAAATCCAACACGAAATCGCAAGATTGATCAGACTACACAAAACACACCGCATCAACCGCACCTTCTACGCAACCACACAACAAGAAAATTTGGAAAAACTTTCAGCAGAATTACTGGAACACGCCGAAATTGTCCCACTCCCAAAATCAATATAAAACAAATTTGCACCAAACATCACAACAAAATTCATCAACATCACAGCAATCCGAGTTTGCCGTGATCCATAACTTTAACCTCCTTATTACGCCCCTTAATATACGCAACAAAATATACAATAACGTTGCGGATAAAACCACAAACAATAATATGTCAAACAAAAAATCTAATTTGCAGTGTATGAAATTTTTTCGGTTAGTGTCAGGTTGTGTTCTTTTGTCGTTGTGTGTTCTGTTCGTGTCGGGCTGCTTTGGCACCAAAGCCCGCGTGATGCATCGCGGCGAAGAAAACATGGTCGGAAGCAACAAAGCCGGAAGCGAAGTCTACAACCCAATTGTCCACAAAACCGTAGATAAACTACTCAGCAAAGTAGCCTTGTCCAACGTCAAACAAGTCGGCTACAGCGAAATAAACCCGATTGCCAACCAACAATTGTGCGTATATTTTGCCGGAGTTGAGAACAAGAGTATGGAGGAGTTGGGAGATTTCAGAGAGCATTTGAAAGTGTCAATCAACGAAAAAATAACGCAATCGGATCAGATAGTGATAGTGAGTGACAGGGCGGTAAATGCTGTTTTGCGAAGTTTGACATTGCGACCGGACGATTTATTTGCCGAACATAACACGCAGAATTTCATCTCGGCAATGGGCAAACACGGTACGCCGGTCGATTATCTTTTGTACGCCGAAATCACGTCCGGCACAACCGAATCAAACCGCGACATGCAGCGTGAGTATAAGTTAACGTTGAGGCTGATAGACACTCACACGTGGCGGGAAATCGTAGAATCATCCCAAATAAGAAAAGAATACAACAACTCCGCCAAAGGAAAAATCGCAAATTGGTTCAAAAAATAAATAACCAACCAATCCAAAGTTGCGAAAACCTTCTTGAAATAAAAAACAGACAAAACAGACAAAACAGACGAAAGACTACAAATAAACGACAATGAGTTTGTAGTAATATTTCGTCTGTTTTGTTGCCGGCAGATGATAACTGCGCTGCAAAATGTTTCTCCTGTGATCTTGAAGACACTCGCGGTCTCCTTCTTGCTATCACCAAAGTTCGTGATAAAATGCGCGCCGTGTGGTGAGGTCTTTTTTGCCGCAGAGAGCATCCGACAAGATTCCAAACAAAAAACAAAATAATTAAGTTTTTTATATCAATAAACAAATGACAAAAAATAATAGCCGATATTTTCGATTTGACTGGGCGCTTAAGCGTCTTCTTCGTCAAAAGGCGAATTTTGTGATACTTGAGGGTTTTCTCTCGTCTCTTTTGGGAGAGACGGTACGTATTAACCGCATACTTGAGAGTGAAGGCAACAAGACTTCAGAGGTAGACAAGTATAATCGAGTTGATGTGCTGGCTGAAAACAGTCGCGGCGAACTCATTATTATTGAGGTGCAGAACAGCCGCGAGTTGAATTATTTTCACCGGATGCTTTACGGTACATCGAAGGCAATTACCGAGTATATCAGTGAAGGAGAACCGTACAGTGTGATACGGAAACTTTACTCGGTGAATATTGTGTATTTTGAGTTGGGTCAAGGTAAGGACTATGTTTATCATGGTCGCACGGAGTTTTATGGATTACACGAAAAAGACCAATTGTTGTTGACGGGATCGCAACAAAAGCAGTTCAGGTGTTGTGCAGCCGGAGACATTTACCCTGAGTATTATATTTTGCGCGTTGATGATTTTGACAAGTTGGCGGTGGATTCGTTGGACGAGTGGATGTCGTTTTTGAAGACCGGCGACATTCCCGATGACGCAAAGGCACCCGGACTTCCTGAGGCGCGTGAGATAATGCGTATAGACCGGATGTCGCCGGAAGAACGCGCCGACTATAAATCGCACTTAGAAGCATTGCGTTACGAGCAGAGCGTCATTCAAACCGGTATAATTGAAGGCAGAATGGAAGGTAGAATGGAAGGTATAATTGAAGGTAGAATTGAAGGTATAATTGAAGGTAGAATCGAGGGCAGAATGGAAGGAGAGGCTATCGGACGGGAAAAAGGAGAGGTTATCGGACTTGAAAAAGGGCGAGTAACTGCCTTGACCGAAGTTGTATTGGCGGCTGTTCGGAACGATTTGTCAGAAGACCAAATCCAGATGATCACTGGTTTGACAAAAGAAGAAATTCGAAAAATACGCGATAAACACGAAAAACAGTAGATTTGTCATGTAAACCGGAAATCAGACAAATGAAGATAGCCGCTGTCATTTGTTTTGGTGTCGCGTTCATTCGGCGGCTCAATTCCGTCAATTCGGTATCTTTTATTCTTCGGTGTATTTTGTGTTGAAAAAGATTTGGGATTTAGGCTCTTTTATGTAATTTTATTTTTTCAAGACCGGATCGGCTAGTTTACTTCCGTCTGCGGATACTCCAACCTCAAACGTTCTGAATAAACGCAACATGTCAATCATATCGCCATCCGCAAATAGAGATTGATCAGCAAAATCGCCGCCGAGATGCGCGAACATTAACTCTCCGTCCGCTAGGAGTTCGTCACCTTGATATGCCCAGACTGCGGCTACTCCGCCGTCGTCTCGTACTGATTCCAGTTTGACCTTGTACGTGAGCGTCGCGCCGGGACGAACCTCAACACTATGAAGCGTAAAACGCGGAATCTTGGCAAGAACAACCTTCTCGCGGTAACCTTTCGCCTCGTACAAAAGAAGCCCAGCCGTTTGAGCAATACCCTCGATAATCAAAGAAGCCGGCATCAAAGGATAATACGGAAAATGATCATGCAAATGATCTTCCGCAAGAGAAATAACCTTAATCGACTCCGCCCGATTTTGACTCTCAAATACCGTTATCCGATCTATCCAATACCAATGCATCCCATTAACCAATGTTACACCGCCGCAAGAAAAATCAAATCACTTGAAACGATTAAAATACCAAAGAACAACCAAAAATATACACAACGCGCCAACACCAAAGTTCCATAATTTTTATTGCGTAATCGTTATTTGGAGAAATAATTCATGAGCAGTCAAAGTAAGAATACCTAAAACTTCCGTTGCCTTTCATTACCTTCGTATTGAATTATTACAGCAATAACAATTACAGAACTTTGTACTACTATATTCGTAGGGCGTTGACTTACGTAGTTGGGTAATTCCCTGTTGTGGGGAATTGGCTATTAACGTAATTCAATGCCCTACGATTGTTACAAAGAACGGCTCACGCAACATTGACTTTCGACTCGACAATATAGCACAAGTCGCGCACAGTCAGAATTTGGACGATATTCACTACCATTGGATTCTGTTCCAACGCCTCAACGTTTGCGTAAGGCATACGTTTCTTGATTTCGGCGATACCGAGTTCGGTCAACTTATTATCGAGTACGTATTTGCCTTGTGTGTCGTTGGCAATATCGTCCGGCACAAGTTCGCCGCGTTCTATTTTTATTCCCAACCGTTTTTCGAGTTGGAAGACTATGTCAAGAATGTCAATTGATTCGGCTCCGAGATCGCCCATCAATGTCGCCTCCGGCTTCACCTCATCCTCGTCAACCGCCAATGCCTCTACCAAAGCATCACGCACGTAATTGTAAACTTCTTCTTTTTCCATCTTAAACTTTCTCTCCTGAATCGTTACAGGTTTTTAATTGTTCAAAAGTGCCCATTCCGAAGAATGCCCTGAAAATTATTCCGTATAAAGGATGAGGCACACATACAGGGTAAATGATAAGCCTTCGGCTAACAATAACATCGTACAAATAAACGTAAATTTGTCAGGAATTTTCTAAACAAATTTGCTAATTGTCGAATGCACCAAAAATATAAAGCTTCAGACAATTCTTCAGAAAGTACAGTCACGGTCAACCCTAAATTGTCACCCAGTATATCGGCAATTTCGTTTATATCAAGGTGGGCTATTCAACTCCAACAAACACAAAAAAAATGACCAACAAAACGTCTCTTGTTGACATCACAAATTGTGATATACTCCCCACCGATCTTTTGGTTGATGATTGAAAATTTTTCGCAGGAAGTTAAGTGAAACTTTGAAATATTCTTTCATGATTATTTTATTAAAAAGCAGCATGAACAATTTGAGAATTTTATAGTGTGTTACGTATTTATGAGAATGGTTTCGTTGCAATCCGGTAGTAATGGTAATTGTGTTTATGTTGAGTCTGGTGGTATTCGTCTTTTGATTGATGCTGGTTTGACGGGCGATTTGACGGAGAATCGGCTATCGCAAGCCGGCATCGATGTGCAATCTATTGACGGAGTCTTGATTACACATGACCATGCTGACCATGTTAAATGTGCGGGAGTGTTGCGGCGAAAATTTCAATTACCAATCTGGCTCACTGCCAAAACATACGAACGCGCAATTCAAAAATACAGCATTGGTCAAGTTAACGATGTCAATTTTTTTACAGCAGGAGAGCGAATTATTTTTGGCAATATTGCGGTTGAGACGATACCGACTCCGCATGATGCGGTTGATGGGGTCTGTTTTGTGATTGATGATGGGTCGAAGCGACTTGGAATTATGACAGATCTTGGTCGAACAAAGCCGTTGCCGACTGATCCACGAAAAATTTCCATTACCGAAAATGACAACCCAAATAACAACCCGCAAAACACCCAACAAAAACTTTTCGATAACATTGAACAAAATGACACAAAACCATCTTCAACGTATTCGGAAAATTATTATGAAAAAATTATTGCGACGCTTGATGGTCTTTTGATAGAGAGTAATTTTGATATTGAGTTATTGGCGAGTGGGAGTTATTCGCGTGAGTTGCAATCGCGAATACGCGGCGAGGGCGGGCATCTGTCAAATTTAGAAGCGGCAACTCTACTAAAATCTTCCGGCAAAAAATTACAATGGGCATGTCTTGGACATATATCAAAAGAAAATAATCATCCCGAAATCGTAATGGAAACGCACAGAGAAATCTTGGGGCAACATTTTGAATTACACATTGCCAGCCGTTATGGAACATCAGATGTGTTAGAGTTGTGAGTTTATTGTAATTGACGCACGCGGACGGTTGCGGGCTGGCATTTGAGCGGGTTGGACATTTGAGTTTGAGCGTTTCGGGCAACGTAAGGTTAAGGTAGACGACCGCTCGCCGACAGCGGAGCAGTTTACGCCTCGTTATATTGCACAACTTTTAAAATGTTTTTTCTTGAGAATACGAAATAAACAAAATAAACGAAACAAACAAAATTTTGTTGTTAGCTCTTTTCGACAATTGTTACCAAATTATTTTTCGTTTAGTTTGTATTTTTCGGTATCTCAAAAAAAATTGACATTGGTCACGAGAAAAAAGTTGTGTGGTATAATTGGGGGCGTTATCTTGTTTTTTTGTGTATTAGGAAAAGTAATCTTTGGTGTCTATGGGTCATAAAATTAACAACAATAAAAAATGTTATGACAGAGCTTACAGAATCAGTTCAACAAATGATACAGGAATTTGCCAAGTTGCCCGGTATTGGTCCTAAGTCAGCCGAGCGTATTGCGTATTATTTGCTTCGAATCGGCAAAGACGAAGCGATGGCGTTGGCGGATGCTATTCGCAACGTCAAGGAAAATGTGCGGTATTGTGTTGACTGTTATAATCTATCGGAGTCGGAGTATTGTGATATTTGCCGTGATTCCGGTAGGGATCGGTCGTTGTTGTGTATTGTTGAGCAGCCGCGTGATCTTGTTGTGATAGAGCAGACCGGCAAATATAACGGGTTGTATCATGTGCTTCTTGGGCGAGTGGCTCCGTTGGATAAGGTTGAGATTGATCTGTTGAGTCTTGAACCGTTGATAAAACGAATCAAAAAAGGTACGTTCAAAGAAATCATCATGGGAACAAATCCAACCGTCGAAGGTGACGGAACGGCATTGTATATCACAAATCGACTATCAGACTTCCCAATAAAAATCACACGACTCGCACGCGGAATAACAACAGGGAACGAATTACAATTCGCAAACAAAGAAATGTTAGCCGATGCCATCTCACACAGACAATCAATAAAATAATTTGTAATATATCAGTGAAATACTTCAACGCTGCAGAAAAAACAAACCTTATTTACAACCTGATTTTCTTACAAAAACAACCTTAGTAGCCAGCGAATCACCCACAAACATAACCTTATTACATTATTTTAACGGTGTAGCCTAATAAGGTAATAAGGTAATAAGGTTGAAATTTTTATTGTCAATGGGCTACTAAGGTTGTTTTGTTTAGAAAAAATCAGGTAAAAATAAGGTTGAGTTAAAGCCGAATATTTCGCTGATATATTACAATAATTTCAATTGATCCGGTATCGTACATGCAAGCGGAAATTGCCAATCTGCACACGAAAAATAGAATTTAACAATTCAAGATTTTTTGATTCTAGACTTTTTACACTTGAAAATTCCCTTTCGCAATCGTAAAAAATATGATTTTGTTGCCTATTTGAGCTACGGATATTGATTCACAAACGACTCGCAACTGGTACAAATTTCCCCACCCTTAGTAACAACGAAGCTACCCCAATCCGCGCCCTTATCCCCTTATTCACAATGTTTTAATAAGGGGATAAGGGCGCGTAATGGGGAAGATTCGTTGGTTATTAAGGGATGGGGAAGTTGGTCACCTGTTACGAATTGGCAAAGACTCATTGCCGATAACAATATCATTTTGATTGCGATAGTGAAGGGAATTTTCAAGTGTAAAAAGTATAAAATCCTGTCGGCTAAAATCCTGTTGGCAAAATTGATCTCGAACGCAAGCGTATGAAATAATCAATCGTTTCGGGGGCAAGCCCACCGTCGCTAACGTCATGTGATCCGGTGATTGTGCTGTGCTACATCACCGGTTATGTATAGTGCCGTCGTTGCGTGACTATCGAAAAAACGTATTTTAAACTTGTGTTGTATAACACGGGGCATCGCCCCGTGAATCGGAAGCGCAATATAAAGCCGTTAGACGCTTCTTTGCTTTCGCCCTTACAGGGCTAAAATTCTATTATCACCGATTCACGGGCGATGCCCCGTGCTAATGCTTAAGCCCTTTCAGGGCGTTAAATCAATAAATTCATACACCACAAAAAATGAAATCATTAAATTACAGTAGTATTAGGTACTAGTTGTGTTGCGTGACATGTTATCGAATTACTGAACGTAAAGATGCAAGGCATCGCGTCCGTAGTTTTTATCGAGTTGTCCTTTGATCACGATACTGTTCAGCTTCATGTCCGGTGCTCCCGTTATGTTCAAATGAATACTGCCGTCATCAAGAACCTCAATAAAACCCGGTGTCTCGACTCCTTGTAGCCATAGCATTATCTTTGACGGACGAATTATCGTTTTGCCCTGTCGAATACGTAACGTGTATTGCTCCGCCAACGGAATGTACGGCGAAAGGTCAAACGTGAACGAGCCGTCTTGAGATGTATTGAAAACGCCGACGTTCTTGTCCGGCTTGGAACTGACGACGGCGGCAGTCGGGGCTTTGACTTCTTCGGTATTGAACACAGCAAAACGCCGGATGATCGGCGAAAAAGATGATTCCAAAACACGTAACCGCACCGCGTCAATCTTAACCGGTTTGAAACGTTCGATCCGCTTTTGCCCGACCGATGTTCCTTGTGCAATCGGTTTCCATTCTTTGTCCGTTAATCCTTCGATAGCATATTTTCTTATCCGTTGTCCAAAACTAAGGTCTTCCTGAATGATCACGTGATCGATCACCGTTCCCGATTCCAATTTGAGTTCTACTGCCTCGCCGCGTCCCGAAGTTTCGGCAAGACTTTTTCCAAAACGCCGACGGAGTTCTTGTCCGAATTTCTTGTAAATCTCCATGTCCTTCTGCGGAATCAAACCGGTCGTGTCCGGTGCGGAATTGAGCAGCAGCAACGAACCGTTCCCGACCGACGAATAATAAATCTCCATCAACTCATCAACAGTACGAAGTTTTTTTTCGTTCGTCGGACTCCAGAACCAGTAATGATTCTTCAACGGCACATCCACTTCCACCGGCTGATAGCGGTCGCCGTCGGGAGTGCTGTGCTTGGCGGTTGCTTTGCCGGATTTCGCGTCTTTTTCTTTAACAGTGTACCAGTTTGGATACGGACAAATTCCCCGCTCGTTGCCGACCCAACGAATATCGGCAAACGGACCCTGTAGAACAATCGACGACGGAGCATACTTTCGAACCACATCTTCCAACGGAACGACAAGACCACCGTCAAACCAAATCTCGGTGACGAAATTGCCGTACCGCGACAACACTTCCTCCCATTGTTTCCGCAAAATTTGTGAATAGGCTTCTTGTTTTTTCGGGTCTTTGGTTCGTCCGCCGTTGGTTGTCCCCACCGTACTATCTTGTGGAGAAAGGTAGATGCCGAGTTTCATTCCGCGGGCAAAACAGGCTTTTGCCAGTTCGTCGAGGACATCGCCTTTGCCGTTTTTGTACGGAGTGTTTCTGATGCTGTATTCCGTTGTTTCGGTCTGCCACCAGCAAAATCCGCCGGTGTGTTTGACAACGAACAGAATCATTTTCGCATCGAACGATTCCGCCGCGTCAATCCACTGGTTCACGTCCAACTGGGACGGATGAATTTCACTCAATGGTGTTTTGAGATTATCTCTTTCATTTCCTTGCCACGTGTCTGGAGCAAAATGGACGAACATCGTCTGTTCCATGTCTTGCCACTGCAACTGCTGCGGCGTGGGCAAAACAGGTTTCAGCGGTTCGGGCGTCTGGACAGGTGCTCCGCTCTTACCTTCGGGCAAAACATATTGCGCCGAAACGGGTAAAGTGCAAACCGTCATAAGGATTGCACTGCAAATAAAACACGCGACATTCTGCCGAGTGACATTCTGCCGCGTGAGATTCATAAGAAAGGTCTTCATTGGTTTCTCCTGAAAATTGGTTATTGGTTTAAGGGTTATTGGTCTTGTTATACCACACAAGTCGTGATCCGGTGATTGCGCTTTGCTACATCACCGGTTATGCATGATGCCATCGCTGCGCGACTACCATAAAAATACAAATCAAACGAAATAATCCGTTCGTTAGCGATGGTAGGCTTGCCCTTGTTATACCATACATCTTTTCTGGACTATCATTTATTTTTACGTTGATACCACGAATCGCTGTGTTTGCGTGTTCGGTTCGGATTGGAACAACACCGGAGGTGTCGCTCATATCCGAGCCGAACACATAAAACCAAATGATTTGACGCACCAACGTAAAAAAACTTGTGTGGTATAACGAGGTCGATACCCCGTGCTAATGCTTGCCGCTCCTTCGGGGCTAATAACACAAAAAAATGTGTAAACCGCGATTTAATTCACTAAGTTCACTACCAAAATTTAAATTACAGCAGCATTACCCCAATAAACCGGCGTAAAACGCAGAGGGCGTTTGGGCGAACCGGCGCAAAACGGTAACGTGAGGTAGGCAACCGCTGGTCGGTTGCCTACCTCACGATCGCTGATGTGACATTATTGTAATAGAAATTGTTCTTTGGTTATAGGGTTTCGATCAACTTTAATCACGATATTACTTGTTGACTTATCAATTGTTATGGTGAGGTCGGATGTTAAGGGGCTTTCCCATTTCGGATCGATGAACGAATAAACTTTTTCATCTTCCAATTTTTCTGCTGGTAGCAATTCCGATGCACCCAAAATACTGACTTGATAAGTCCCCACTGGCAACCCATCGCGTTCGCCAAACGAACCCATCACAAACGTACCGTCTTCTTTGATCGTGCCTGTTGCTTGAAACGTGTCCGTAGCAAAATGGACAACTCCACAAGTCAACGGCGATCCGTCATCGGAAAAAATCACCTTGCCCGATACGCCAACATTATTGCTGCCGCAACCCGAAAGAACAATCAACACAAGCAAAACACAGCATGAAATTAAACGTGTCATTAGTTTTCTCCTTTCAAAATAATTTGGTTAGTATACTTTTTAATTGACTGATTATTTTGTTTTTTGTAAGCACGCAGATGGCGCAGATTTTAAAGATATTCGCAGATGAAGAAATATAATAAAATCTGTCTGCGTAAATCCTGATAATCTGTGTTACCTGCGTGCTAAAAAAGCTATAATCCCACAAAATCCGAAATAATCATTAAGTTGAAATAATTCACAAAGGAAGAACATTTCAAACTTCCCTTACCTTCATGTGAATTATTTGTTTAAATTTTCATGGTAACGTAACTGGGTTTCCGTCGTTTACATTTCCTAATTTTGCCAACATCGAATTCTGACCTGTCGGGAATGTTAGTGGAAACGAACGAACCGAACCATCACCAACCGCAAATTGACAAACATTCGGATGAGAACTTCCCCATTGCGCCATAGGTTCTGTATAACATTCTACTGGATTCGCGTTTGGATTTTTTGCGATACCGGCATTGAAAGATCTCATCATTGACATGCTTGCCCAGCTTATGCCTGCGAAGATAGAGCAGTCGCCGGTATACACTCTGTTTGTTGTACTATCACCATTTCGGCATTGTCCGATTGCATCGCGATATATGAGTTTTTCTCCTATTATGATCTGATTTGAAGTGCCATCACTCAACCATGAAAAATCGTCGCGGCATCCCCAATTACGAACATTGTTACCGTTCCAAATTGCAGCACGAAACGCTCCGCGTTGAGGTAAAATAGAGCTTGCAATATTAGCAGGATTTTGATCTTGGTTCCCCAACCAGCCCCCCCAATTAATTGCCACCAGTCCTACTGCGATAGCGTAATCTCCTTGTGTGCCATAGATACGGCCAGTGTCTTGTGAGTCAGTGAGTCCTAAATAATTTCCTGCCCGATTCCGTCGTGACGGACATAGAAATGATGTATTTGATCCGAGCATTTGTTGTTCATTGGAAGTCAAAGTGTTCCACAAATTGATTCCATTCAAACCCAATGTAAGCGAATCGGATTTTCCTGACATGAAATCGTAGAGCGGTTGTTGTTCAAGGTATGGTAGCAAGAAAACCCAAAAAGAAGCTCGTCCGAATTTTTGGGCATCGGTCGTTGCTGGCGTTTCTGTTCCTGTCGCATAACTACCAATTCCCAACGGCGGGAGTCCGGTATTTGAGTCGCTGAAAGTGTGAACGGCGAGAGCGAATTGTTTCATGCGGTTGGAGCATTGGGTTCGTCGCGCGGCTTCGCGGGCAGCCTGAACTGCCGGCAAAAGCAAAGCGATCAATAAGCCGATAATCGCTATCACCACAAGAAGCTCAACAAGAGTAAAACCAAAAAACGGAAGATGTTTTTTGGAAGAGTAATCAGAATTGTAAAATTTATCTTTACAAAAAATTCTACTCTGATCTCGTAGCCCCCCCCCCCCCCCTGCCTATTTTAACATTCTGAATTTCGCCCTTAAAATTAGCCGAAATTTTGTTAAAAACCGAAACTGAATTTGTCTTTTTCATGATCGTTTCTCCTAAATTTTTGTTAGTACATTTTGAACAAATGTAACAAATGTTAAATAATCTATCGCCATCGAAAACACCGCGTGCATTTCTTTTGAACAACAGAACAACACAGAATCATTTTTCGTAACGATAAATTACTGACCTAAACAGACGAGCCAAATTTGTCATACAAACAAATCAAAAACTCATCACAACTAAACTCACTAACACAGCGAGTTGTCGCGAATGATATTCTAACTTGCAAAAAAACGCAAGATGCCTTTGTACAAATTTTAAATATTTTAGAAATATTTTAACGCGGAAAGCGCGGAAGTACGGAAAATGAGGAATATGAACTTCAAAAAAATTTCTTGATTATTTTGTTTTTTGTGGGGCTTTTAAATTATGCCTTTTATCAATGCACTACATCAACGTCCTGAAAGGGAAAATATCATAGCGTATGGCATCGCCCTAATGCTGCTGTAATATAAATTTTGGCGATGAATTTAGTGATTTAAATCGCGGTTTACATATTATTAGCCCCGAAGGGGCGGCAAGCATTAGCACGGGGCATCGCCCCGTGAATCGGATCGCCATACGATCTAGCCCTGTAAGGGCGCAAGCCGTTAGACGCTTTTTTGCTTTCGCCCTTACAGAGCTAAAATTTTTATTATCACCGATTCACGGGGCGATGCCCCGTGCTAATGCTGAAGCCCTTTCAGGGCGTTAAATCAATAACCTGTACTTTCTGAAAAATTGGTTTTTACGTGTATTGTATTTTTTTGTTATATTGTGTTGTTGTTTTGTTTATGTTTTTGATTATTTTAATCTGCCCTTTAACCCCTCTTAATTAGCCATGAAGGCAAATAAAAAACAGAATCGGAAAGGATCCCG
>JAISQS010000541.1 GCA_031274045.1 Planctomycetaceae bacterium
GCCTGACTGATTTTATTTGGTTGAGGGCAAAAGATTGTTGGATTTGGGCGGCTAGCTCAGTTGGTTAGAGCGCTGCTTTCACACGGCAGAGGTCACAGGTTCGAATCCCGTGCCGCCCATTTGAGATGTCAAAATATATCTTTTATGTCTTTTGGCAAGTTAAATTTCGTCTTTTGTTGCGCGCAAAAAAATAGACTTGTCCCGTAGCCCAAAATCAGGCAATACGGAACAAGCCAATTGTCAAATTATTTTGTGTCGCTTGATGTAGTCGGTGTGACTGCTTTCGATTCGCTTTGAGTTTCCGATTTTGTTTCAAGTTTGATTTCTGTTTCGGAGCTTGTCTCTTTTTTTGCTTCGCTATCACAACAACCCTTCTCACCGCTTTTCGCGTCTGCTGTTTTTGCTTTGTCTTTACCGCCGCAGCAACCTTTCTCCTCGCCTTTTGAGTTGGCATCTTTTGAAAATTTTACTTGAACGGTATCAGCTTTCTTTTCGCTGCAACAACCCTTCTCACCGCTTTTCGCGTCTGCTGTTTTTGCTTTGTCCTTACCGCCGCAACAACCTTTCTCCTCGCCTTTTGAGTTGGCATCTTTTGAGAATTTTACTTGAACGGTATCAGCTTTCTTTTCGTTGCAACAATTCTTCTCAACGCTTTTCGCGTCTGCTGTTTTTGCTTTGTCCTTGCCGCCGCAACAACCTTTCTCCTCGCCTTTTGAGTTGGCATCTTTTGAGAATTTTACCTGAACGGTATCAGCTTTCTTTTCGCTGCAACAATTCTTCTCAACGCTTTTCACGACGGATTTTACACCATCACCGCAACAATCATTCACAATACCGCTCTCTAATCCGCAAGTTTGTCCTGTTCCTGAACAGCCTTTTTTGGCGGTAGATTGTTGATTGATTTTCGCAAAGTAGTTTTCAAATTCTTCTTTGCTCAAAACGCCGTCTCCGTTTTGGTCGGCGTTGACAAATCGGGCGTTTAGTTCGACTTGTGGTACTGACGGGTTACTGTTTAATTGTGCGTAAATAACCGCGCAAATTGCACAGCAGACCACGACACACAAACTAATCAAAATTCTTTTTTTCATTTGTTAAAGTTTCTGTTATGCACGCACTATAAGATTCGTTGATCGCAAAAATTGCACAGCAAAATTGCAATATGTAAACGAAATTTAATGTACGGGCAATTTTAAAAATCTCTCTTTCCCAAAGCGGTCGGTTCAAACAACAGAACCGAACAACCGCTTCACAAACACAACTGACCAAGACAAATCGCAAATGCAACTCTCATCAGACTCCATTGAACGTCAATTAGACCAACTGACAAAAATTAAACAAGTAGGGCAACCGATGAAAAACTTAACAACACAACACATCCCCAACACGACTTCACCGGATAATAACAAAAATCAAAAAACAAAACAATAGCAGTTTTAAACTGTGGGAGAATAATTCACAGTAAGGTAAGGGCATTGATACAGTGCTTGATAAAAGTCACAATGTAAAATCCCCACAAAAAACGAAATAATCAGAAAAATTTCAACCTTATTACCTTATTATTTTCCAATCCGTTCTATGTTTCGCGTTATTACATTCCGTTAGGAATGTATCGCTCGGTAGAAAAAGAATATCCCGCCGAGTCTTCGCATTCCGTAGGAATGCAACCTTGTGACTTGCCCAATGGTGGCATTCCTACGGAATGCTCGTTTGTGGGAACATCATTTTCTACCGAGCGATGCAAGCCTACGGCTTGCTGCAATTCACAATTCACAATTCACAATGCACAATTCACAATTCACAATGCACAATGATGCTGAATGCTGTTGTTATATTTTTTTGTGTTGTTTTTGTGTTTTGTTGGTGGTTATTGTTTTTTTGGTTTAGGTGAGTATACTTTTGCTCATGTCGAATTTTCGATGCTGCAAGTGGTATTGATTTGAGAATGGTTTGATCAAATTGATCTTGTGGCGGTGTGGGGTTGTGAGTTGCAATCCTGCATTATTTACGAACAATAACAACCAATAATAACCAACTAACAAATAACAGGAGATTTTCATGTCAGTTCTTGTGACTAAACCAGCACCAAATTTTAAGACGCAGGCACTCATGCCCAATGGTACATTTAAGGAAGTATCGTTGACCGATTATCGTGGCAAGTACGTTTTGCTTTTCTTTTATCCGCTTGACTTTACGTTTGTTTGTCCGACGGAGATAATTGCGTTTTCTGAGGCTGTACCGGAGTTTGAAAAATTGAATGTTCAAATTCTTGCGTGTTCAGTTGACAGTCATTTCACTCATTTTGCGTGGGCAAATACGCCGCGCAAGTTGGGCGGACTCGGAAACATCAAGTACCCGATTTTGTCCGATCTCAAACATTCGGTTGTGGAGTCGTATGGAGTGCTTGCCGATGACGGTACTGCTCTTCGCGGCGTGTTCCTAATAGATAAGGACGGAATCGTCATGCACGAGACCGTAAACGCACCTCCAATCGGACGCAATGTCGAAGAGGAATTACGGACTCTCAAGGCATTGCAATTTTTCGAGAAAAAAGGGGAAGTCTGTCCGGCAAATTGGCAAGAAGGCAAAGACGGAATCAACCCAAGCAAAAGTTCAGAATACTTTGCCAAAGTATACGAATAAAAAAGAAATTCATTGCCCGCAAAGTAAACCAAAGAACACCATGACCACAAAGAATACCAAAACCAATAACGGTATTTTTTGTGGTTTTTTTATTTTCAACGCGACACGAACAAAAATAACGCAACACGCGAAAAGATAATTCACACGAAAAAAAGCCGGAAAAAAAGGTAAGGAAAGTTTGGAATATTCTTCCATTATCTTTCCTTACCTTCTTGTGCAAAATTCTTCCGCAAATTTTTTCCGGAGGCGATCTAACTTTTTGCAGTTATGTTTTGTTCGGTGCCTGTTCCTCTTACTCTGCGTCCGGGTCGCGCTTCGCTCTCCTCAATTATCCGCAAGAACAAATCCTCAAGCGATGTTGTCGGATGACCGGTGTAAACTAGTTTTGCACCATCCGCTTCGATGATTTTATTGATTTTATTTTTGGCATCGTCGCTGAGATTTGAGGCACGTATTTCTGTCTCCGAAGAAATTTTCAGCAGATCATCCACACGCCCCAACTCTTTCAGTTCGCCTTGATATAAAATCCCGATTCTGTCGCAGACATCTTGTACATCGGCGAGTAGATGTGAGGACATTATGACGGTTTTACCCTGTTTTTTCAGGTCAAGTATTAGGTCTTTCATGTTGCGTGTTCCGATTGGGTCAAGACCGCTCGTCGGTTCATCAAGCAAGATCAATTCAGGATCATTGATCAAGGCTTGTGCCAAACCGATTCGTCTTGCCATTCCTTTTGAGTATTCTCTCAACTGTCGTTTTTTGGCAGACTCAAGCCCGACCATACTTATCAACTGCGCGATACGTTGTCTGCGAACCGCACCGGTCATGTTGAACAAACGTCCGTAAAAATCGAGCGTCTCTTCGGCATTGAGAAACTTGTACAGATAAGATTCTTCGGGGAGGTATCCGATTTTTTCGTTTTTGTTAACATCGGTTGCGGGGCGACCCAAAACAAAAATTTCACCCGCAGTCGGAAAAAGCAGACCAAGCAACAACTTCATCGTGGTCGTCTTGCCCGAACCATTCGGACCAAGAAGCCCAAAAACTTCACCACGCACGATCTCAAGATCAAGTGCCTTCAACGCCCGAACCTTTTGACGACCCCAAAAGTCACGATAAACCTTCGTCAAATTTCGCGTCTCAACTACAACATCAATTCCTGTACTCATAAAATATTTTTTTGGTTAAAAAACTAAGCAGCCGGAAACCGGACTTGCCCTCTTCAAAGTTACATCCAAATCGAAGCCGCATCACCACAACAAGACAACAAAACCCCAACTCGGAGATTAAGCGGAACAATCTACACCAACACAAAACATAAATAAAGCCCCCCCACGTCAGGCATACCTTCATCATCATAGCCATTTATGTTCGGTGTACCAATTTGTTGTTTCGTGGATTCTTGTTTCTATGGGTGTGGTTACTTTGAAGTTTAGTTGTGTTTCGGCTTTTTTGGTGGAGCAGCACCAATTGTTTTTTGATTCGGTTGCTTTTGACCAATCGTAGGGGACATTTTTTCCGGTTAAGAATTTTTTTATTTCGTAAAAAGTTGACAAGGTCAGCACTGTCAAAGGCGGGCAATGCAGAATAAGTGTTCTGCGTTTTCCTAGTGATTTTCCGATCATTTTTCCGACATCGGATAATTTTGTTCCTTCGTCTGCGGCGGCAAAATATAGTCCTTTGCCAGTCGGGTTTATTTGATCGACAACATTCGCGTCAACCCGTTCTCCGCTTTTTGCAGTCAAGATCAGTAACTCAACAAGATCAGTTGCGTGAATCCACGAATACGTACTATTACGCCAACCGGGTACCGGACAAATTCCGAGCTTTTTTATTGTTTTGTACAATTCAAGATTCATCTTGTCCGCTCCGCCAAATACGATTGCGGGTCGCACAATACTACAAGGCAACCTATCACAAAAATCCGCAATCACACGCTCCGCCGATAATTTACTCAAACCGTAATCCGTTATCGGCAAAGAAACATCCGTCTCAACTTTGGGCAGATTGTTACCGGACGGACCGGCAGCCGCAATCGACGAAACATAAACAAATGCCGGAGGCGAATCAGATTTAATTGAGGCGTTGAGGAGATTTTTTGTGCCGTCACAATTTGCCACCCAAAAATCTCTTTTGCTTATCGCGCGAACACGACCCGCCAGATGATAAACAACATCACAACCCTTGACCGCACGCTCAAGACTCGAAACATCACGCAAATCTCCATACACAAACTCAACAGACAAAGAATCAATAAAACCAACATCAGACCCCTGACGCACTAAACATCGAACATCATCTCCCAAATCACGCAAACGACGCACAAGATGATAACCAATAAATCCCGATCCGCCGGTAACCAATGTTCGCATAATTTTAGTACCTTAATGTGTTAGTTATAGTATCTGTCCAATCGCCGCTCCGGCAACAATCGGCAATATACAAAATGAAGTTGTGTGAGATTGCGAGCGATGGCAATAAAGATGAAGTCCAATGTCTTAACGGCTTCAATATACGTGACAAGTCGAGTCGCTTTTTGTCCGTCAATGAAACAACACGGAACGAATTATAATAACGTACCAATGTTTTTCCACTAGGGTAGACAGCTTGTTATTTGTTATTTTTGAGTTATCCGTATTTGGTGTTTTCAAGAAATGTATCAATTAAAACGGTTTATCCGGCTTTACCTTTTTTTGCAGTCACGTCGGTGGAGTGATTCTTCTTTCAGGCGGCTATTGATTGTTTCCGAAACTATCACGTACAGGGAGTTATCTGATTTTATTTTGTTCTTTTTTGGGTTGCTATGATTTTTTGTTTTTGCTGGAGTTTGGTTGTTTGGATCGGCTTTAGTCAAATTTGTTTTTGTATTTTGAACAAGTTGTATTTTGGGGATCAAATGGTGCGAACATTACATCTTTTAAGCTGCTTGTACTTTAAAATTTCGTTTACGTTTTCGGGTTTATTTACGGCGATGTCGAATTTACATTCGCCGTTTTTATGCTTTAGGGTCAACGAATTTTGTGGTGCGTTGCGTATATTGATTGTTGCATTCGCAACATTTATTTTTGTTTTTGGGTCGGTCTGTGTTGCGGACGAATTTGGTATCGGTCGTCGTGGAATGCCTTTGTATGCGACGAGTCAACCGCATCCCAAAACAGCAATTTCATCGACCGCATCTGTTGCCGGCGCGAATAACATTCAACAACTCCAGCCGCTCCCGAATATTGCCCGTTTAGTTGCGTTTGACAAAAAGGGGCAATCGTTTGGGAGTTGTTCGTATATTGGCAGTTCTGGTGAGTATGGGATTATTGTCTCAAATTGGCATGTGATTTGTGAGGCGGATGGTTTGGTTCATATATATTTCCCGAGTGGTTTTTCTTCGTTTGGCGCAATAATTCAATTTGACAGTAAGTGGGATTTGGCGGTGATTGTCATATCAAAACCGCCTGCCGCAATTCCGCCTTTGCCGATTATGCAAAATATTCCGCGTCCGGGTGAACCGCTCTGGATTGCGGGCTACGGACCCGGTTCGTACCGAATCGCAAGCGGACATTGCGTAAGGTATCTCGCGCCGGAAATCCCAAGAAACGGCTCCGCCCCAAGTTACGAAATCATCGAACTCTCAACCATCGCAAGAAAAGGAGATTCCGGCGGACCTATTTTGAACAGAAATGGTGAATTGGCGGGCGTACTTTTTGGATCAGACATGGTGAACAGTACGGCGGGGAGTTATTGTGAAAGGGTAAAGTTATTCCTAAAACAGACTGCTCCTATAATCGAAAAATTGCCCAAACGACCTGAAGCGTTTTTTGCAAGTATTGAGCCGACGGGACCGAGACATTTGTTGAGCGGAAACAAAAATAACGTAGCACCGGAAAACATCCCGCAAGCAAACACAACACACACAAACAAAATAAATCACACAACCCCCCAACACGAATCGCCTCAATTTTTTCACGAAAGAAATAATATTGAAAACATAACAATCAATACAGCCGATACAAACAACCCAATCATAAAACCACAAAATAACTCCACAATATACGACCCGATTACAAAAAACAAAAAAATTCAACAAACCACAGAATTGATTAACAGCAGCCGCATAAATCAACCAACCGTCGTCTCAAATAAATCCGTTGTGCCGATGACGAACATTCAAACGAAAAACGAAAAAGTTGAGTCAAAAATTGCGATGGCTATTTTGCGCGTCGCAAAAGAATCACCCCCAACTTTGCCGCAAGAAAAAAATAACACACCAATCACACCAATCACACAAAACACACAAAACCAAGAAACAATAAACCAAAACATAACAGGAACAACAGAAGTTGAAACGGAAGCAGAAAATATAAACAGCAACCCGTATTTTTTATTGCCGCCGATATCGCAAAATAAAAGTATGAGAATTTATTTTGTCAGTTCGACTGCAATAATTTTTTCGATATTGTTTTACATGCAAATGCGTCTGTTGAATAATCCCGACAACGAAAATATTGATCTAGCCAAAGAGGAATTTGCCCATGATGATGTTGATGAAATTGATATTGACATTGACAAAATCGATGATGACAAAACAGCCGGCGACGTTATCGACAACAGAACATTCAAAAAGTTGAAAAAAGATAAACGGTCACAAAAACAGAACAATAATAATCCGCAAAAAACAGATACAGTCGCCAAAGCCGCATAACGTTTTCTTTTGCGCAACGATATATTTTGTCGGTGATGTTCGTTTTCGTTTTTTGTTATGCGGGACAAAAAAACGTTACACGGAAAAATTTTTGGTCAAGGAGAATTTATTTTGATGGGAGTGGTTGTTGGGATATTGATTGGTAGTGATAGTGATTGGGTCAAGGTTTCTGGAGTGTCGGATGTTCTTGACGAATTTGGAGTGGGGTATGAGGTCAATGTTATGAGTGCGCATCGGACACCGGTTGAGGTGATGCGTTATGCGGAGTCGGCGGAGTCGCGTGGGGTGAAGGTGTTGATTTGTGCGGCTGGTGGTGCGGCGCATTTGGCGGGTGTTGTTGCGTCGCATACGGTGTTGCCGGTGATTGGGATACCTGTTGCGACGGAGTTTTGCGGCGGGTTGGATTCCTTGTTATCAACAGTGCAAATGCCCGGCGACATACCTGTTGCAACCGTCGGAGTAGGCACCGGAGGCGCACGCAACGCCGGACTACTCGCAATACAAATAATCGCGTTGAACGATGACAACATAAAACAAAAATTGCTGGAATTTAGAAAAAATCTAGTCAAAAAAATAAACAAAAAAAATGAAAATTTGAAAGAAACCATAAACAAAAAAAATATCAAATAAACATAAAACGCGTAAGGTAGACGTTAAACATTGTAATATTACACATCTTTTCAGATGCTTTTTTTTGAGAATACGAAACATAATGAAATAATTTTTTTAACGCGAAACACGCTAAAAAACGAAATTCGCGAAAATTATTTTTTGTGTTTATTAAAATTTCGCGTATTTTGTATTTTCGTTTATTTCGCGTTAAAAATATTTTTAGAAATTATTTTTCGTTTATTTTGTTTTTTTCGTGTGTTTCGTATTCTCAAAAAAATTGCGTTGCGTAACGAGGGCTTGTTCTCATTCCCCAAATTTTGAAAAATGGAATTACCTGATAATCAAGAATTGCCGATTGACGATGATAATATTCGGTCTGGGGTTCCGTTGTTTGCGGAGAGTATTCCGGCGGCGGGGTTTGATTTATTGCAGATGTTGGTGCCGAACCCGCCTGCGACTTTTTTGCTTCGTGTGTCGGGGAATTCGATGATCAACGCCGGCATTTTTGCTGATGATATTTTGATTGTTGATCGGAGTCTTTCGCCGAAGAGTGGTGATATTGTGGTAGCAGTGATTGATGGGGAGTTTAATGTTAGGCGGGTTGTGGTGAATGGTAAAAAAATCGAGTTGCGAGCTGCAAATCCGAAGTATAAGTCAATAAAATTTGCCGAAAAATCGGAGTTGAATGTTTGGGGAGTGGTGAAAAGTGTAGTACATTTTGTGTAAAATTATTCGGTTGAATAACTCATGGAGGGTAATGTAGAATATTTTTTGAGAACGCGAAACAAACGGAAAATTTTTTTAACGCGAAACA
>JAISQS010000544.1 GCA_031274045.1 Planctomycetaceae bacterium
AATCAATTATCGTAGGGCGTTGCCCTACGCTATGATATTTTGCCCTTTCAGGGCGTTGATACATTGCATTGATACAGTGCTTGATAAAAGGCACGATGTAAAAGCCCCACAAAATCTGAAATAATCAGGAAATTTTATTTGTTTGTTTATTCTCTGCGTTCTTTGCGTCTCTGCGCGAAATAAAAAAAGTTGCGCGGAAAGCGCGGAATGCGCGGAAAACGAACTTTAAAAAATTTCCGTTCTTTCTGTCTTTCCGCAACTTCCGCGTTGAAAAAATTTGAAGGTTCGATTTCAATGTCGATTTGAAAGGCGGATAAACCCATTTGTGTCCTTCGTGCCTTTGTGTGCAACATTACTTGCTTTTTAAAATTTTTCTATCACAATTCAACACCGTCCGTCATACGTCGACGCACAACTTGATCCCGTAATCGTCAACCAAAGTTAACCACCAATCAAAAACTTTTAACCACGCCCAAAAAACATGAAACGTTACTTACAATCATTCGCAGTGATTGCATTTTTTGCGATTGCTCTTTATGTTGCATATTCGCAGTTGAGCAATTTTCAATTTGCGAATTTGACAACAAACAATTCAACAACCTGTTTCGCAAATGATGCGAATACTGTTGACTCGAAACCAGACTCGTCGTCTGTTACTGACTTGATGAATACAGGCAAATTTAAGGATGCTTACGACATTTTGCAAAAACAAATTCTCACGCCGAACAATCCCGAAAACGCAAAAAAAATCCATAACACCGAAGCCATCTACAATGCCGTTACGTGTCTAAATCGGCTAAATCGTTCTGGCGAAATTGATGAACTTCTTGAGCGGGCGTTGGAGATTTATGAAGATGACTGGCGTATTGTCGGACAGATTGCGCGTATGTATAGTTCGACAATCGGACACACCGGTTATCTTGTTGGTGACAAATTTTTTCGCGGTGATAACGTTGCGAGAAACGGAATATATATCAACACAGAACAACGCGACAGAGTTATTGCTTTGCGGCTTTTTGTTCAAGTGATGCCGCTTGCTTTGAAAGATGAAAATAAAAAAGACGCGGCAGATTTCTTTATAAAAATGGCAGAAGCATTGCATACATATCATTGGTTGCCGCAGCATCTTACAGACATCTCAAAAATTCCAGACTACCCGACTCAATACCAAAGCAACTTTTACCACCACAAAGCCGCCGTAGACGAAAAAGGAAATCCAATCTTTTACAACATACCAGCGTCTTTTGAAAGTGCAAATAACGACGGCGAACGTTGGAGATGGTCACTCGAGCAAGCCGCAAAACTTGACCCGCAAACATATATTAGGACATTGCAAAAACGTGCAATCTTCTGCGCGGCATTTTATGATACCGACTCTTTTATAGCCAAAACCTACGCCCGCAAGCGATTCTCAAACAATAATATAAACGACAATTTGACCGCCAAAATTAAGTCACTTGAAACTCTTGATGACGACGAAACAATCGCAGAACTCGCGAACGGAATAAAATATTTTAAGTTACCCGACGACCATAATTTTATTAAACTGCGACAAGAAATTTACAAAAAAACTACAGGCGAAGAAAAATATGATGACGGAATCATTCTTGCAAGGATATACGAAAACAGAAACCAATTCACGAAAGCCGCAGACATTTACAAAACCATGCTTGAGGATTTTACAAATAGTCCTGTCGCAGAAAAAGAATATAAATTGAAAACACTCCGAAGTAACCTTTCTCAAATCACAGACAACTGGGGAAAATTTGTTCGCGAGGGTTCAAACACAAATGCATTAAACGCAAATTTGAGATACGTATTCCGAAACGGTAAACGCGTTACCCTATCAATACAGAAAATCAAAGAAAAAGTTCTCATTGACGAAATCAAATCAGACCTCGAAAAAAGCAATTACAGAACAGGCAAAACTAACGTCTACGACAGAATAGATCAACATTTCGTGCGGATATTGACAGATCGCGAAGGTACTCCAAGCGAACATCAACTCAAAGAAATAAAAGAGACGAAAGAGAAATATCTCGAAAAAGAAATTACTACAATGAACGCAGATTTGACTCCGGCAAAAAATCATTTTGACTCTGCTGTTACTCTTAATTTGCCCGTAAAGGAACGGGGAATCTATTTTGTCCATGCTGAAATGGAAAACGGAAACGTAAGCAATGCTATCGTATGGCTCAATGATACCGTTATCGTTAAAAAGGAACTGCTGAATAATTTCTGCTGGTTTGTTGCCGACGCGGTGACGGGCGAACCGATTAAAAATGTCGATGTCCAATGTCTACACTATTATATTGATCATACCGAAACGAAATTGAGACTGAATACTATTGAACGAAAGACAGATGAAAATGGAATCGCTTTGATCGATCTTGATGAAATATTCAAAGACAAAAGAGACAGGCGTTCGCATTTCTTGATGATAATTGCGAGCGATGCGAGCGGGAGATTTGTCGTTCACGGCTTGCAGAATATTTGGCTACAAGACAAACGACAATATTACGACGAATATAAGCAAGTCAAAGCATTCGCAATCACCGACCGACCCGTTTACAGACCGAATGATAAAGTCGAACTCAAAGCATGGATAAGCACCGCAAAATACGACAAAGAAAACATAAACGAATGGGCTGAAAAAAATATCAACTACAAAATTTACGACCCGCAAGGAAAAATATTTCTTGAGAAAAATAACGTCAAATTAGATGACTACGGCGGCATGACTGCAACATTTAATCTGCCCAAAAAAGCTGCTCTCGGTTCGTATCGTATTAATTTTATGTCACCGATTGACAATCGACATATTGATCACGGTGGTGCGTATTTCCGTGTTGAAGAATATAAGAAGCCGGAGTATGAGGTGATGATTGATTCGCCGGTTGAGCCGATGACGCTCGGCGATAAATTCAACGTAAAAATCAGCGCAAAATATTTCTTCGGATCACCCGTAACAGAAGCAACTGTTCGCTACAAAGTTTTGCGGAATAGAGTTGACATGAGTTGGTATCCGGTTCGGTTGTGGGATTGGTTTTATGGGAATGGTTATTCGTGGTTTGCTTATG
>JAISQS010000583.1 GCA_031274045.1 Planctomycetaceae bacterium
GGGCAGTTTTTTTGTTTTCTACGATGCCGTGCGTCTGCGCGTTCTTTTGTCAGTTGACGAAAAAAAATTTTTATTTTTATGTTTTATTTCTTTCGGCGGCTGCTCGCGCTTCGGCTTGCATAATTTTTTCAGTGCGTCCGGTTATTTGATATGCGTATGCTAGTATTTTTGCCAGCACCGCAAAGTCCTCCGCCCGCTCAAAATTTATCTGTTGACCTATTTCAAATTTTTCATTGAGCAATCTCGCCATCGGTTTGTTCTCCACTATCGGCACCCCATTTTCCAAAGCCGTCCGCCTGATAAGTTGAGCAAACAAATCAACACCCTTCGCCACAACCACCGGCAAGTGCATCGTTTCCGGCGTGTACTTTACCGCAACCGCAATATGCGTCGGATTAGAAATTACAACATCCGCATCAGTAGTTCCTTGTGTGTTACGTTGTTTCATTGCCATTTCGCGTTGTATTTGCCTTCTTTTTGAGATTAACTGCGGGTCGCCCATCATCTGCTTAATTTCCTCACGCATTTCTTGATCCGTCATTCGCAAATCTTGCTCATGCTTCCACTTTTGATATGCGTAATCAACTATCGCAATTATCACCAAAACAATCGCCACCTTCAACGCAATCAACAAAAGCATCCATACCAAATACGACGCTATCTGCTTATCATCACTCCACGTCAAATTTATAATCGTACCAATCTCACCACGCACAGCATAAAACGCAACAACCCCACAAATCGCTATCTTGACTATTCCAAGAAGAAGCCGAACAACACTCTGCATTGAAAATATCCGACCAAAACCCTTGATCGGATCAAGTCTGGTAAAATCAAACATCAACTTGTTCGGAAGCCAAAGAAAACCAATCTGAACAAAATTACTAAAAATCGCCACAAAAAGAAGTGCCAAAAAGAATATCCCCATCGGCTTCATAAAATCAAGAACCGTCCGCAACCAAAGAGACATCGTCGTATTAAAAAGCCCACCGGAATCCTCAGATACTACTAAAACCGGATACCTAAGCATCGTCGACGTATACTGCTTAAACACATCAACAATCCTACTTCCAAAAAACATCAACAAAAGAATCGCACAAAGCAACACAAAAGCAGCCGCCAAATCCTGACTTTTGGCAACCTGCCCCTTCTCATACGCTTGCTCCCGCCGATGCGGTGTAGGTTCATGTTTTTTGTCACCGCCAGATTCAGACATTCGGCTTCAATTGTTAAGAATTGACACACAACGGCAATTCGGTATCGCGTGTTGGTGATCGTAATGTAGGCGACCGTCCCAGCCAACTGCGGGACGATTTACGCATCGATACGCCCAAACGCCAACATCAGGAGTAATCGAAAATTAGGGCGATTATTGTTCACATCTAGCATAAATCGTAGTCGGCGGATTCGGTATTTTGGTTCGTGTTATTGTCGCTGTTGTTGCAGTTGTCGCCGCAGACGATTGACATCATCCAGCGGTTGACATCTTGTAAAATTTTTGTCGGAATGTTTTTAGCCGCTTGTAATTTTGGTTTTTTGTCGTCGTTTTGGTATTCGCGGATTGTCAATTTGAATCCGGCAGAATAGAGCAACGCCACCATTTTTTTTGTGCAATCTTTCTGAATTTTGCCCGATTGTTCCAGCCCAAGAAAAACCGGCAAACGCCGCGCCAAATCCCAATGACAAAGTACGTTATCATTGTCCGGCATCAATGCATCTAACGCCGCAACTCCTGCGAAATATTGCGGATACAACATTGCCAAACGCAACGCCATCGTTCCGCCGACACCGCTTCCGCCAATAAAAATTCGATTCTGCGCAATATTGCAAGAGTTGTTTGCGGCGGCGATTGAATCGAAAACTTGCCGTTCTGCTTCAATTGTGCCGTCTTCGTCAAAAAACCAACTATACGTCGGTTTCGTTCGGGCAGTTTGCAATAAAGCTATCGCCTCAAAGCAATTCCATTTGCCCATTCCGCCCGCAGCGGCAGCGGAAGAGTTGGCATCTGATTCCGCCTGGGAATTAGCCAAAACAACACAACGCCCCTGTGGCGCAACCGCAACATAGTTCCGCAAACTAATTTGCGGCATCAAACGCAATATCTGCCGCTCATCACAACCTTGATCATGCAGCCAGACAAAAAGCGGATAAGAATAACCAGCTTCATAATATATCGGCGATACCAAAATATGTTGAGGACTTGAGCTTGCAACGCTTTCTGCCGAATAACGCGACACCGATTTCGGGTAAATATCACTCACGTCGCCCGAAATCAAACCGTCCGCTTCTTTGACATCAATCTCATTCATAAACTTGCCGAAATCAAGCTCCAACCGCAACTTCTGCGAAACAGATTTGCCCGCGCTCACACCGACAGAATCCGGCGAAGAACCACCAACCGCCAACACCCCAACTCCACTTTCACTCGACTGTAACATCATTCTATCAAAATTTTATATCAAAAAAGGAATTTACAAAAAAATATTTTTAACGCAAGATACACGCAAAAACAAAGTATGCAAAATGTTGACGATAATCCATTTACAATTACTTTCGCGAATTTCGCCTTTTCGCATGTTTTCGCGTTAAAAGTAAATTATTCAAAAGTTGTAAAATTTTGCATCTTGCGGCTCGCCCTCAAAATCAACAATCGAACTATAACTGATTTTGGCGTTTTATGTCAAGACGAATTTTCCACATAATGCTCAAAATCCGGCAACTTTTTAGCAAAATTGATCAACAAAAATACAAGACAAAATCACACAACACCAAAATATACCACAAGTTCAGTCTAGCCAAAAAAACCTCTTGCAAATTTACAAAATGATAAAATTATATTTGGCAAAACTTATTTGTTTTGCTAATTATACTCATTTTATACAATTTGTGTATATCAATTATTCTGGGAAATTTTACAGGAAGTTAAGGAGTTAATGGGAGAATATTTAAAACTTCCATTGCCGCGAAGATTACGCGAAGAACGCTACAATAGACTTGTTCCGTTACTGCTGTTAGTTAGCCGTTAGCGACGGTAGCTGGCTACCGACGAGAAGTAATTACAGTTTTTGACTGCGCAAGCGTTGTGTCAAAGTAAAACGGTGCAGCGAGCAAGCTCCCTCGCGAACGGCTAAAACTAAAACGTAATACATCAGTGAAATACTTCAACGCTGTAGAAAAAACAAACCTTATTTACAACCTGATTTTCTTACAAAAACAACCTTAGTAGCCAGTGAATCACCCACAGACATAACCTTATTACCTTATTACCTTATTATTTCCAATCCGTTCTATGTTTTCGCGTTGTTACATTCCGTTAGGAATGTATCGCTCGGTAGAAAAGGAAGCCCCCACCGAGTCTTCGCATTCCGTAGGAATGCAACCTTGTGACTTGCCCAATGGTGGCATTCCTACGGAATGCCCGTTTGTGTGGGAACATAATTTTCTACCGAGCGATGCAAGCCTACGGCTTGCAAAACATGATATTACAAATGTGAATTATGAATTGTTCTACCGAGCGATACATTCCTATCGGAATGTAATAACGCGAAAACATAAAACGGATTGGAAATAATAAGGTA
>JAISQS010000661.1 GCA_031274045.1 Planctomycetaceae bacterium
GATTACCAATTTTCCTTGCTTTGTTGTATCACACAAATCATAAACGCCTTAATATGAAGTTAGCGACGGGGGCTTGCTACCGATGAAATTGGGCGGGAATCGTGTTGATATTCCAAACCGTCACCCCTGTCGGCGTAGCCGACAATAGCCGCGAAGCGGCGCGGGACTGGAACGCGGGCGTCCCGCCCGCCTAAGTGCATTAGGAAACCGAATAAGTTTGGAAGGAACGCCCAGACGTTTTGGTGATCGTAAGGTGGGCAACCGACTGCCAGGCGGTTGCGTCGGCGCAAGCCGACAACTGGATCGCCAAGACGCACCGGAAAAACCAAAACGCATACGTCGGCGATAGCCGACAATTGCCGCGAAGCGGCGCGGACTGGAACGCGGGTGTCCCGCCCGCCGCAGTGCATTAGGAAACCGAACGAGTTTGGAAGGAACGCCAAGACGTGTCGGAGAACATTTGCCAACCCGTTTTGGCGTTCAGTTCCAACTTGTTCGGTTCTATTACACACAGAGGCGGGCGGGATGCCCGCGTTCCAGTCCGTCGCCGCTACGCGGCGGTTGTCGGCGTTGCCGACATTGGGCGTTTTGGTTTTGCCAGTGCGTGCTCCGCCCCAGTTGTCGGCGAGTACGCCGACGTAACCGCCCGGCGGTCGGTTACCCACCTTACGTTTGCCAACCCGTTTTGGTGTTCCGTTCAAACTTGTTCGGTTCTATGACGCACAGAGGCGGGCGGGACGCCCGCGTTCCAGTCCGTCGCCGCTGCGCGGCGAACTTATGTGGTATAACGAGGTTGCCTACCTTACGATCACCAACGCAAAAAAAACTTGTGTGAGATAACGAGGGCAAGCTCCCGCGCTAACGCCGCGTGAATGCTTTTACGAATTATAAATGGTCTTTGTCATCTTTTTACGATATTCCTTTAACTAAAAACGAACGAAAAAATTAACGAACGAAAAAATTTCGGTAATGATAAAATTTGTGAAATATTTTTTATTTATTTTGGTGTTATTTTTTAGCATTTCATCCGCTAATCTTTTTGCGGCGAGTTGGGCGGAGAGTATGTTTGCGGTGCGTAAATACGATTTTGGCAGCGTTACGATTGGAGCTAAGTCGGAATATCGTTTCGCGGTGACGAACAGGTTTAAACAACAGATTCGCGTGATCAGTTCAAACGTATCGTGTACTTGTACGTCGGTCTCTTTGAGTTCGCGGGTAATTGAGTCCGGTCAAACGGAATATATTGTTGCCACATTAAACACAAGCGGACAACACACACGAGAAAGCAAAGCAACTATAACCATCCATTTTGAGACGGAAGTCAACAATCAAAAATTGATAGATTCCGTTCAACTTTCTGTCTCGGCGTACATACGTTCGGACGTGATGTTGGTGCCGGGTGAAGTAGAGTTTGGTGCAGTGAAGCAAGGCGAAACATCTGTGCGGAAGATAAGATTGGAATACGAAGGGAAAGACGGCTGGGAGTTGACGGGAGTGGTAAAAAGCAATCCGTACATCCACGTTAAAGCCGAAGCGATTCCGTTTAATAACGGCAGCTTTTGGAATAACGGCTCAATAAATTACCAAATAACCGTAACACTAAAACCAGACGCACCAGCGGGCTACGTCAAAGATATCATCAGATTCAAAACAAACGAAACGGTATTTTTGAACAAGAACAGAAACAATAATAACAATGACAACACAGATTTTGACAATAGCAACAACAGCACAACAAATCAGCTTAATGAAATACTTGTCCCGATTCATGGAGTTGTAACGGAGCGGATTCAGGTTAAGCCGAAGCCGTTTGTTGTTGGTTATGATGGCGACGATGAGTCGTTGGCGAAAAATATAGTTGTGCGCAGCAACAGACAATTTCGCGTGTTAGGTGTGAGTTGTACGGACAAGAGATTCCAGTTCACTTTTTCCGACAACGAAAGCAGCATCCAAATAATCTCAACAATCTTTCACGCAAAAAACCAAAATAATTTTGACCGGCAAACCAACAAATACAACATACAAATAAGAACAAACCTGCCAGACCAAGAATTTATAACACTAGAAGCAATACCAATAAATTACAACTCACAGACCCAATGAACAAAATTTGGCTGACGATTCGTCCGGTAGGTTTCGTTTTGTTTATGGTGGTATTGTGAGTGCGGAGCGGGGAGTTGCTTACCTCCTTCCATTCTTGTGTTATTCCTGTTAGAATTTTCCCCCTCCATTTTTTCCTGTTGTGTGGCGGGAAAATTTTTTTTGGGATATGCGATTGCAAGTTGATGTGTGCTTATATTTTTTTGTGCGATTGTATCTCAAATTAAATTGATGGTTGTTTATCAAAACAGACAATTTACCAACCTCTTTTTTGAATGTAAAAATTTTTATGATTATTGAACAGAGTATTCCAAAGTTTAGTGAGTGGATATTTCCATCAATATTGAGTTGGCTTCTTGCGGTGGCTTTGTTGGTGGGGGTGGCGTTTGTGTTTAGTGTTGTTATTTGTCTTATGCGGCATGGGCGTGGTGCTTACAAGCCGTTTATTCTCGCGGGCAAGCGGGCGTTTGCCAATCTTGTCTCTTTTTCAATTGCGCGTACATGGGCAATTGCACGTTTGACAATCATGGAGTCCATTAGGAGTCGTGTGATTTATGTTCTGTTGCTTTTTCTTGCAATACTACTCTTCGCAGGATGGTATTTGGATTCGCGCAACGAAAATCCCGCAAGATTGTATCTCACATTTGTCTTGTCAACAACGACAATACTTGTGATGCTTCTTGCGCTTTTCTTAAGCTCGTTCAGCTTGCCGACAGACATCAAGAATAAAACTATTTATGCAGTTGTAACCAAACCGGTTCGCGGGAGTGAGCTTGTGTTCGGTCGTATTGTCGGGGTTTCTTTGATTGGAACGGTGATCCTGCTTTTGATGGGAATAGCGAGTTATGCTTTTGTGATTAGTGAATTGCAGCATACGCACACGATTACGGAAAAGGCGGATTTGACTCCGGTCGTGTTGAGTTCGGATTCAAACGAAGATGATCCGAAACGAGTTGTTATGCGTGGTAGGACGCGAGTTACAAACGGGCATAAACATGAAGTTGAGATACACGCGGACGGCACTATTGATGTGGAGGTGGTGAATGGTCATAACCACGCGATAACCGTAGAAAAATTTGACACACACACACGATACAATGTCGGTATCGCGCGGGGGACATTGCAGGCGCGAGTTCCCATATACGGTAAACTCGGATTCAGAGACGGCGACGGCAACGACACCAATAAAGGTATAAATGTCGGTCACGAATGGGAATACCGCTCCTACATCGGAGGCAGAACAAGCGAAACAACCGCAAGCGAAGAATCCGCAATTTTCCAATTCAACGATCTACACGAAGGATTATTTCCGCGATCTGTTGATACGTTCGCGCAAGGGTTGCCGATAGAAATGACGCTCGGCGTTTTTCGTACGGTAAAGGCAAATATCGAAAAACCCGTCTACGCCAGCTTGTCGGTACGTAACCCAAAAACAGGTTTAACCGTCGAAGTAATGACTTTCGGAACAGAAGAATCAATGACGAAATCTTTAATCATCCCTTGGAACATCAGCGGAACACCGCAAGTTATACAACGAAAAGGACGGATTGACGGTAATTATTACGCAACGCCCGATGATCAGACCGTGTTGGTGCAACGTAATGATCCGGTATTGAACGCGCGCCGTCAATTTGATCTGTTCAAAGATTTTGTTGCGGATGGTCAAATTGAACTTTGGCTCAAGTGTATTGATCGGCATCAATATATAGGTGTGGCTCAAGCGGATCTTTACATACGAGCAGATGAAGCGTCTGTGGAAATTAATTTCTTGAAGGGCTTTTATGCGATCTGGATGCGTATGATTATTGTTACGGCGTTTGGTGTTTTGTTTAGTACGTTTTTGAGTGGACCTATTGCGATGATATCGACGGTTGGCGTGATGATTTCGGGGTTCTCTAAGGGATTTTTGATAACGATTGGGATTGGTACGATTCTTGGCGGTGGACCTTTTGAGTCGTTGTTTCGATTGATGACGCAACAAAATATGGTAACAGATCTCCCAGCCGAAAATTATTCAACAACATTCATCAAGACAGCTGATTTCATCTACGAACGGCTCTTCTTGTATCCAATTGGTCAAGCGATTCCTCCGTTGTCGGATTATGGAATTTACGATCTTGCGTTGGTATCGGGATTCAATATCCCTGCTGAGTGGCTGCTAAATCACAGCATTATGACTTTCGCGTACGCCATACCAATATTCATCGTAGCATATTTGATTTTGAGTAATCGTGAGCTTGCAAAATAGAATACGTCATTGCGAGCAAAAAAATCTAGTGTTCAGGAGGGCGTGGGCGGATGAAAAATACACGGGAAAACGGTAGTCCGCAGCCAAGCAAAGACTTTAGCACAATGCCACTGATTTTACAGTGTTTAGTGAGTGCATTTTAACCACAACCTCGTGAACGCTGGGAAACTTTGCGTTCTTTGCGCCTCCGCGCGAAATAAAAAAATATTGCGCGCAGAGACGCGGAGAACGCAAAGGTTTCGATCCAAACTGTATCGATTTTCATTTCGTCTTTTATGTCTTTAAACAAATTAAAAAATAAAAGAAGGCTCTTTTATATTTTTTTGTTGGTACACTAACATAAAATAATAAAGAGTTTTTGGAAAACTGAACCGTAACTGGTAACCAATTTTCCCTCCCTTAATAACCAACGAAGTCTCCCCG
>JAISQS010000667.1 GCA_031274045.1 Planctomycetaceae bacterium
CGCGGCAATTTTTAAACGCACTTTTGGCGGACGTTTTGATTTTGGGCGGTAGAAATTCCAAAATTTTTCCCGCCCCTTTGGGGACGAGGGCAAGCCTCGCCCCTACAATACCGGCGCGTTGGTTTGGGCGATGGAAATATCAAAACCTTTCCCGCCACATTGGGGACGAGGGCAAGCCTCGCACCTACATTGCCAACGCGATCTCATTGGGTTTATTGGTTGGTGATCTTTTGTTGTTTGTGGATAGGGCGGGTTATGTGCTTGACTAGTTAAGTATCTTCGGTAGAATCTTTCGTTTTGTGGGTTTTGTGGTGTTGTTGTGGTATTTATTTTTTGGTTTATTTAGATTTAGTTGTGGGGGTGGTATGCGTAGGTATTTTGAAATAGTTGATGGTCGGCTTTCGGCGACTGATGATGAAAATTCTCACATCGTCGTATTTGTCAACCCAAGCGAAGCCGAAAGACTCTATCTCGTCGGAGAATTAAATCTGGACGAACATACATTGAGTAGTGCGCTTGATCCTGATGAGTTGTCGCGGGTGGAGTTTGAGCCGGAGCATGTCGCCGTTATTTTCAAACGCCCCCGTCATTACTCCGAAAACGACGACTTCCTATTCCGAATCTGCTCAATGGGTCTCTACCTCTTCAAAGATAGGTTAATCGCTGTTTTGAGCGACGATATTTCTATTTTTGACAAAGGTAAAGATGTCTCAAATATTGCCGGCGGCTTGCCCGAAGTACTCATCAGGTTGATAGCCAGATCAATTTCACAGTTTCTCGGACATATCAGAGTTATTAGCATGGTCGTCGATGAATTGGAAAAGAAACTCGAAACATCAATGAGCAATAAACACCTCATGCACTTGTTCCGATTAAGCCAAAGCATGACATATTACCTGAGCGCAATCTCCTCAAACGGCGTACTCATCGATAAATTAAGAGCAAACTCCCAAAAAATCGGATTCACAAGCGAACACGAAGAACAATTAGACGACCTAAGCGTCGATAATACACAATGCTTCAAACAAGCCGAAATATACTCCGTAATCATGTCCGGCATGAACGACGCCCGCGCCTCAATGGTCAACAACAACCTAAATATGCTAATGAAACGATTGACCGTGTTGTCGATTGTTTTCTTGCCGTTGAATGTTATCGCGGGCGTTTTCGGAATGTCCGAATACTCCGAATTCACAAAAGGGATCATGCCTTGGCAATACGCCTACTTTTTGTTCTTTGTCGGCTTGTTCGTCGTCGGATACCTCACCTACCAAATACTAAAACGAACCGGATTAGATTGAGAATTGCTCACGGGAAGGGGAGGGGATTGCACAGAAAGTTAAGGATTGCTCACAGGAGGTTAAGGATTGCTCACGGGAAGTTAAGGGAAGGGGAGGGGCGATGATTTGGGAGCGGTTTATGATTTTTATTGACTTCCGGCAAATTGTCCATGTCGTACAAATGAGAGTAATTGCCCGCGTTTTTTTGCAACAATACCACAAACAAAAACGGAATTGACCAAAATAAAATATAAAAGAATAATTTTTCCAACATCCCCCACCTCACCTTACCTTTACTTAACTTCCTGTAAATTTTTTTCCCCCTCCTGCAAAATTTTTTCCACACCTTATTACCCAAATTGTCCTATGTCCAAATTCCCTGCGATTAGAAGTATTTCGTTTTATCTACCGGAGGGTCGGCTTGGCAATGAGGAGTTGTCGCGTTGTTTTCCTGATTGGACATCTGAGAAGCTTATCCGCAAACTTGGAATCGAAGAACGCCCGATAGTTGCCCCCAACGAGACCGCCGCCGACATCGGCATCAAAGCCGCCGAAATCATGTTCAACGAAGGTATCTGCAAACCCGAAGAAATCGATCACCTCATCTTTTGCACACAATCCCCTGATTATTTTTTGCCTAGCACAGCTTGTGTGATGCATCACCGGCTAGGGTTGCCGAAGTCGGCGGGGGCGTTTGATTTTAATCTTGGGTGCAGCGGGTACGTGTACGGGTTAAGTATTTGCAAGGGGCTAATAGAAACGGGTGCCGCCGAAAAAATCTTGTTCATCACCTCCGAAACTTACTCAAAATACATCAACCCAATGGACAGAGTTAACCGCCCGCTATTCGGCGACGGCGCAGCTTGCTCACTAATCACCGCAGATTCAAAACCAAACAACACCAATACAACTCCCGAATTTTTAAACGACAACAAAAATAACCCCAATCCAAATAACTCAACTTGCAAAGAACATAACAATAACTCCCAACCAACCCAAATAACAACCAATTTGACCGCCAACACAACGAGCGCGAGTCCAAACGCAACGGACGGGAGTCCAAACGCGACGAGCGCGAGTCCAAACGCGACGTGTGCGAGTCCAAACGCAACAAGCGCGAGTCCAAACACGACGTGCGGGAGTCCAAACGCGACGAGCGCGAGTCCAAACACGACGGGCGGTAGTCCAAACGCGACGGGCGCGAGTCCAAACACGACGGGCGGGAGTCCCGATGCGATGAAATTTCCGCCGCGTGAGTTTGATGGAGTTCCTTATATAGGAGAATTTGTTTTTGGTACGGATGGGGGCGGGGCGGATTTGTTGATAGTGGAAGCGGGGGGGCAAAGATTGCCAAAATCGGCAGAGACAGGCGTGGAATTGCCCGACAACAAAGGCTCCATAAGATCAAAAGAACAACTCTTCATGCACGGATCCGGAATCTTTTCATTCGCCATAGACCGCGTCCCGCCAATGGTCGACGAACTCCTCAAAAAAAGCGGTATACCCAAATCCGAAATCGGTGCTTTTGTCTTCCATCAAGCAAACAAATACATGCTCCAAAGAATATGCGAACTTTGCGACATAGACAAATCCCTCTACTTCAACAACATCCTCAATCGCGGAAACACCGTCTCCAGCAGTATACCTATTGCGATTGTGGATGCGTGGCGCGAAGGGATGTTGCGACCCAATAGCCCGATAATGTTGATAGGATTCGGCGTGGGTCTATCATGGGCAGGAACAATCATAAGACTCCCCGACCATTTCATACCAGCATCAAATCAATAATTTTTGCCCGATGAAACAGAATGATAGAGATTGATCGACTATATAATACGGATATGTTCGGATTGATTCCGCAAATAGATGACGGCAGTGTTGACTTGGTGATTTGTGACGGACCTTATGGCGTGACGGAGAACGCTTGGGATCAGGTTGGCAGCATACAGGAATTTAATCTGAACCTTATCCGTATATTTGCGAGAAAATTGAAGCGGGGGGGGGCGTTGTATCTTTTTGGGAAGCCGGACTGTGTTGATTTTATTGACTACCGCCCTTACCTTAACCTTCGGGCAAAAATTGTGTGGTACCAACCAAGCCGCCTCGCACAAGGACGACGCAACTACACCAACAACTACGACATCATCTGCTACTTCATCAAAGGAACTAAACCCAAAACATACAATCTCGGCGCAATCCGCGTTCCGCAGCTTGTAGAACTTGAACACCGGCTACGATGCGAACGAGTCCCGTCCGTACAACAAGGAAAATTTAACAAAACAAAATTCAACACCAAAGGAAAAAACCCCGGAGACGTATGGGGAGACATCAAACAACTCACCTACAAATCAAAAGAACTCGCCTGCCGGAAAACATTGAACACAATCCAAAAACCCGAACTACTACTACAACGCCTAATCAACGCCAGCTCCAACACAAATGATCTCATACTCGATCCATTCGCCGGAACAGGGACTGCGTTGGCGGTTTGCAAGAAGCTCGGGCGGCATTTTATCGGCATCGAGAAAGAACAATTCCTCTTCGATATTGCAAATTCACGATTAGAAAACACCAGCCTTGAAACAGACAACAAACCGGAAACCAAAATACAAGTAAATTAACGCACTTTGCCCCGACGATGAAGTTGGCAGGCTGCGTAATCATGTCGGGATGTCACCGGCAAAACAGCGTGGTTTTAATATTGCCATCAATTAAAACCACCACACAATAACGATGGCTCAACAAAGTAAAAAAAATTATAGGAGAATAAAAATGTCAGCCAAACTGACGAAGAATATAGATTGGGTTGGTTTCGTTGATTGGAATGTTCGCGATTTTCACAGCTTCGACACGTGGCGCGGCGCAACATACAACTCATACCTGATACGCGACGAGAAGACCGCATTGATCGACGCGGTCAAAGCACCTTATGTTGGCAATTTATTGGAAAATATCGCGGCGAAGACGGATGTTGGCAAAGTAGATTTCGTCGTATGCAATCACGCGGAACCGGATCACGCCGGCGGAATAGGCGAACTCATGAAACATTTGCCCAACGCCACCCTCGTCTGCAACACAAAATGCAAAAACGCATTGGCGGGATACTTCGACAACGTAGATTCATGGCGAATAAAAATAGTAGACAACGGCGACTCAATACCAATCGGCTCACGGCGGTTGATGTTCATCAATACGCCGATGGTGCATTGGCCCGAATCGATGTTCACCTACGTGCCGGAAGATGAATTATTGTTCTCGATGGACGCGTTCGGTCAACACATCGCAACCGCCGCCCGATTCGACGATCAATATGATTTGACAACAATATTGCGTGAAGCGAAGAGTTATTACGCGAACATTGTCACGCCGTACAGCAAGCAAGTTTTGTCCACACTCGCGATTGCCGACAAGACTCCAATAAAAATGATAGCCCCATCACACGGCTTAATATGGCGTTCCAACGTGCCGGTAATAGTAGACGCATACAAGAAATGGGCAACCGGACAATACACAAAGAAAGTTCTGATAATCTACGATTCGATGTGGGAAAGTACCACCCAAATTGCCAATGCGATTCTTGGCGGTGTGTTGGGGGAGTCGGCTGATATAGATGTGCGGATGTTGCACGTGCGAAAGAGTTCTTTGACAGAGATAGCAACAGAGATGCTCGACGCGTCGGCTGTTGCAATAGGAAGCTCGACACTCAACGCACAAGTCATGCCGCAAATGGCGGCGGTCTTAACATACATCAGCGGACTAAAATTCTCCACAAAATCCACCGTAGCATTCGGCTCATACGGTTGGGCAGCACAAGGCATCGATTATCTCGGACACTGGATCAAGGAGAACAATTGGAACGCCGTATGCGATCCGGTCAAAACAAAATTTAAACCAAACAAAGATGTTATAAACTCCGCCAAAGAAGCCGGAAAACTACTAGCCAAAGCAACATTAAAAACAACATCATAAAAAAACATCAGTCCCAACATTACACCACACACAATAATTTTCGCCGGAAATAAACTAAATGAATTGATGTCATTTACGGAACTATGCGGCGGAAATTCTTGTTGGAACAGGGGGGATTGAAGGACACAAGGAAACGATTACAATACTCCGCCCGTTGGATTCGGCGGGACTGCGTTGGCTACGTTGCCGTCAATGATAATCGATTCAATACATACAATCAAAGTATTCACTCGATATGGAAACATTGGACGCAGGTTCAAAAATAACAATCAAATTTCAAAGAAAGAAACAAAAAAATCATGGCAAGATTCTCAAAAAAATCAAAATTCAAACAACGTAAACGCACAAAAGCAAAAGTCCGCGTCAAAAAGAAAGACCCGCTCATGGTCAACGGACAACTCCCACGTCCAATGTTTGTTGATTATAAAGATGTGGAGTTGTTGCGGAAGTTGACGAGCCGTCAAGGGAAAATTATAAGCCGCCGAAAGAACGGCTGCTCCGCCGTCAGCCAACACGCAATCGCAAACGCCATCAAAAGAGCAAGATTCATGGCTCTATTGCCATACGTTGCCGATTAACGATCCGGTTTGGCGATCCGACGACTCGTGGTCGGCAGCAGTCAACGCGGCAATACGATTTGTAATAAAGATTACGAAAAGAAATGTGGTGGGCATACTTTCCGCTGCTGAATAATTCTCGGATTTTTTTGAAGCGGATTTCTCCAGACAATTTGACAGATTATTTATACTGATGACAATGAATGCGGCGATGGGGAAGGCTGACGTATTGATTGAGGCGATGAAGTGGATACGTCAGCATCGGGGCAAGAAGACAGTAATAAAGATTGGCGGCAGTCTCATGGAAGATGAAACTGCGATGACTCATCTTTTGCTGGATATTGTTTTTATGGAATCGGTCGGGATGAAGCCGGTTTTAGTTCACGGCGGCGGTGCCGCAATTAGCGAAGCAATGACGGCTGCCGGTATCAAACCGAAATTCGTACAAGGCCGCCGTTACACGGATGAGCCGTCGCTTGAGATTGTGAAGCGGGTTCTCGGCAAAGAGATCAACCGGAATCTTGTTGAGCGGATAAATAATTCCGGCGGTCAGGCGAAATCTCTCAGCTTCTATTTGGGGACAAATGTTCTTTTTGGAGAAAAACTCCTTCTTAACGATGAGAACAACCAAACGATTGACATGGGATTTGTCGGCAAAGTCACAAGTGTCAGTGTTGATATGATCGAGATGATGTGCAATAACTGCGTGATTCCGGTTATTCCGTCAATTGCTCTAATGGATGACGGAACGGGGCAGGCTTTGAACATCAATGCAGACACGGCGGCAACGGCAATCGCGAATGCATTACATGCGGAAAAATTGGTCTACGTCAGCGAGGTGAACGGCGTGAGGACGGATCCAAATGATCCGAATTCGATGATTGATTCGATAACGGCGGAACGAGCGCGTGAGATGTTGGCTTCGGGTTGTATCGTCGGCGGTATGATACCAAAAATACAAGCGTGTTTGGAAACTTTGGAGAGAGGCGTGAATAAAATACACATCATCAACGGCAGATTGCGTCATGCGTTGTTATTAGAAATCTTCACAAGTTTAGGTGTCGGAACGGAAATTACAAGCTGAAAATCACGTCGCGCTGTTGCTGACTAAAACTGAAAGGCTCTTTTATTTTTTTTGAGAATACGAAACAAACAAAAAATACAAAATAAACGAAAAAAGTTGGCGGCACAATTTCGTTTGTCCAATATATTTTGTTTGTTTCGTGGTTCTCTAGAAAAAATGATGCCAACAATCGTGCGGTATAACAAGCCGATTACCTCTACTTCGTGTTTAAGAAATTTGTGACTCTTCCTTGCAGATTTTGTGATTATTTTGTGCTTTTGCGTTTTGACATTTAACGCTGCACATTTAACGCTTAACATTTAACATTTAACATTTAACATTTAACCAAAAAATGAAACCAACAGATATTCAAATTGTCAATGCGTTTTATTCGACACAAAAGTTCTTTTACCGCAGTCCAATGAAATTCGGCGGTAGAGTTGTTCGTGATGTTTACTTGCTCGATATATTCGTCAAGGTCGCAACAAAATCCGGCAAAACCGCCGTAGGATACGGCTCAATGACAATGGGCAACATTTGGGCGTGGCCAGGCGGAAAAACAACACCCGAACTTGCTCTCGACGCAATGATAGACTTTGGCAAAAATGTTATGGTCGAAGCGAAAAAATTTAAGGAGTTCGGGCATCCTCTTGAGTTGGCTTATGATTTTGCGAAGTCGTATGATCAGATTGCACGGGAAACGATTGACAAAAACTTCTCGCAAAAAATTTCCGAACCAATACCAAAACTCGCACAACTCGTCGCGGCAAGTCCGTTCGAATCCGCTCTGTTTGATGCTTATGGTCGTTTGCTGGAATTGAATTCTTACAACACGCTTTCCGCCGAATTTTGCAATCGTGATCTTTCTTACTATCTTGGTGACGATTTCAAAAACGAATATCTCGATCAATATACTTTGCGTGAGCCGAAGGATCGTATGCCGTTGTATCATTTGGTTGGGGCACTTGATCCGCTGACGGCGGCGGATGTTAGTTCGCCTTTGAATGATGGTTTGCCGGAACATTTTGGCGAGTGGATTCGTTACGACGGACTGACGCACATAAAAATAAAATTGAACGGAGACGATCTCGACTGGGATGTGAACCGCGTAATCGCAATAGATAAAGTTTGCGAAGACGAGCAAAAAAAACGAGGCTGCAATGAATGGTTTTACTCAGCAGATTTCAATGAACGTTGTGCGAATGTAGAATATGTACTCGATTTTCTTGCGAAGATCAAAGAACGCTCACCCGACGCAATCAAACGCTTGCAATATATTGAGCAGCCAACAAACCGGAATTTACGAGCATACCCCGACAACAAAATGCACAAAGCAGCCGCAATCAAACCGGTCGTAATTGATGAATCGTTGGTTGATCTTGAGGCGTTGCATGACAGCCGTGAGATGGGATATTCCGGCGTGGCATTGAAAGCGTGTAAAGGACAGTCCGAAGCTCTTCTAATGGGTGCCGCAGCTCAAAAATATAAAATGTTTCTTTGCGTACAAGATTTAACTTGCGTCGGTGCTTCATTCCTGCATTCGGCAACCTTGTCCGCCAGATTCCCGGGTGTCGCAGCAATCGAAGGAAACGGACGGCAATATTGCCCAATCGCAAACGTAAAATGGGAAGAAAAATATCCCTCAATGTTCATCGTAAAAAACGGCACAATTGGAAGCGGAACCCTAAACGAACACGGATTAGGTTTCTCCCCGATTGCACAATCAATGATGAAGTAAACAGCCGACGACTATTGACAAGATACTTTTATATTTTCACATTTGCGGCAAAAAACGTTCTTCGGCTTTCAACGTTGAACAAAAAAAACGTTAAAAAGTATACTTGTCCCGTGATCAGAAATCAGACAACTACGGAAATTTTTGACAAATGAAAATAAATGTTTTCCCACAAATTTTTCGCAGAGACGGTAGTTATTGAACAAGTCGATTTAATCCATTCATTTTTATAATCAATGAATATGATGACAAAATTCGCGAACAGATATATTCGGTTTGACTGGGCACTTAAACGTCTTTTACGTCAAAAGACGAATTTTGTGATACTTGAAGGTTTTCTCTCGTCCCTTCTTGGTGAACGTGTGCGGATTAAGCGTATACTTGAGAGCGAAAGCAACAAGACCACAGAGAAGGATAAGTTCAATCGTGTTGATGTGCTTGCCGAAAACAGTCGCGGCGAACTTATTATTATTGAGGTGCAGAACAACCGCGAGTTGGATTATTTCCACCGAATGCTTTACGGTACATCGAAGACGATTACGGAATACATTAGCGAAGGAAAACCATACAAAGTATTACGAAAACTCTATTCGGTGAATATTGTGTATTTCGAATTGGGACAGGGCAAAGATTACGTTTATCATGGTCGCACTGATTTTTACGGGTTACACGAACATGACAAATTGTTGTTGACAGGGTCGCAACAGAAACAGTTCCGATGTCGTTCTGCCGGAGATATTTATCCTGAGTATTACATTTTGCGTGTTGATGATTTTGACAAGGTGGCGATTGATGCGTTGGACGAGTGGATATTGTTTTTGAAGACGGGTGAAATTCCCGATGACGCAACGGCACCCGGACTCCCTGAGGCGCGTGAGTCTTTGCGGGTTGACAGGTTGTCGCCGGAAGAACACGCCGACTATGATTCGCATATAGAAGCGTTACGTTACCAGCAAAGTGTCATTCAAACCAGTTTGATTGAAGGAGAGGCGATTGGGATAGAAAAAGGAGAAGCTATCGGGCTGGAAAAAGGGCGAAAAGAAGGAGAAGCTATCGGATTGGAAAAAGGAGAAGCTATCGGATTGGAAAAAGGAAAAGCTATTGGACTGGAAAAAGGGCGAGTAAAAGCCTTGACTGAGATTGTGTTGACGGCTGTTCGGAACGGTATTTCAGAAAACCAAATTCACACGCTTACCGGTTTGACAAAAAAAGAA
>JAISQS010000687.1 GCA_031274045.1 Planctomycetaceae bacterium
CAAACCTTATTTACAACCTTATTTTCTTACAAAGCAACATTAGCAGCCATGTAATATCATAGCTTTGCAAGCCGTAGGTTTGCATCGCTCGGTAGAAAATGATGTTCCCACACAAACGAGCATTCCGTAGGAATGCCACCATTGGGCAAGTCACAGGGTCGCATTCCTACGGAATGCGAAGACTTGGCTGTGACTTCATTTTCTACCGAGCGATACATTCCTATCGGAATGTAATAACGCGAAAACATAAAACGGATTGGAAATAATAAGGTAATAAGGTTATGTTTGTGGGGGATTCACGGGCTACTAAGGTTGTTTTGTCAGGAAAAATAAGGTTATAAATAAGGTCGATGAGAGCGGATATTTCGCTGATATATTACGAACTTGTAATTTTTACTCATTGTCTTGGTCTTATTGCTGAACTTTTGCAAAAAGTCAAAAGGGGGTATAATCAATTGTGGCGTTTTTTTGTTGTGTTTTATTTTTTAATTTTTTTGTGGATATTTTTATGTCATCTAAAATTTTTGATCGGCGTTTGAGTGGGGTTTTGTTGCCGTTGTCGTCTGTTTCCGGCAATCCTTGTTGTGGCGGGTTGGGTGTTGGTGCTTATCGGTTTGCGGATTTTTTGCACCGTGCGGGTCAGCGGATTTGGCAATTTTTGCCTTTGAATCCTGTTGATTCGTGTTTCTCTCCTTATGCTAGTATTTCGACTTTTGCGGCTGATCCTCTTTATGTTGATCTTGCTGACTTGGTGCGAGTTGGTATTCTTGACGCGGCTGATTTGAGTCAACTTCCTGCCGGACCTAGGAGTAGTTGTGCGTTTTGTGCGGCGAACGATTTTAGGCGAAGTCTTTTGCACAAAGCTGTTGACAGATTTAAAAATTCTCAAGGCACAAAGTATCACGAGTTGTATGATGAATTTATTGGCAAGAATTCGTGGGTTAAGCCGCATTCGATTTTTTGCGCGATAAGTGATCATTTTGGTACGATAGATTGGTCATCTTGGTCAAGTAGTGGTTTGCGTCGGTTGGAGGAGTCTGAGTTGCTTTCGGTGTCGCGGCAATTGCAGGCGGAGATTGAGTATCATATTATCGTACAATTATTCTTTGATGTTCAGTGGAATGAGTTCCATGATTATTGCCGTTCGCTTGGGATTTCGTTGATAGGTGATGTTCCGATTTATGTTTCGCGTAGTAGTGTTGACACGTGGTTGAATCGTGAGTTATTTCAGATAGATGATGATGGTAAGATGACTCGCGTAGCGGGTGTTCCGGCTGATAGTTTCAACCCCGACGGGCAAAGATGGAACGCGCCGCTTTATAATTGGGAGCGGCATCAGGCGGATGATTTTAGTTGGTGGACACAAAGAATAGCTAACTCGATGGGTCGATTTGATGCTGTTCGTTTGGATCATTTTATTGGGTTTTACAATTATTTTAGTCTGCCGGTGGAGGTGGATGCGGCTGATGCCGGTTTCTGGACGGCGGGTCCTCGCGACGCTTTTTTTGACACAATTTTCAATAAAATACCCGACGCGAATTTAATTGCTGAAGATTTGGGCGTGATGAATACCGGCGTTCATCAATTGAGGGACAAGTATAATTTGCCCGGAATAAACGTGTTTCAATTTCACTTCGACTTCAAAAAGAATATCGACGCAACCGAAGAATGGCGTGAGAAGTCTATCGTCTGTACGGGAACGCATGATACGGATACGATTGCGGCGTGGTTTGATGAAGTGTTGAAAGATCGCAAGAAACCTGAGCCGTTCTGGGATTTCGATTTTTTGTACAATATGATCAAAAGCTCTCTCCCAAGCGGCACCCAAATAAACCGTCAAACTATTCTATGGGGAATCATACGCAAAGTCATGCAAACACGCGGCAATTTGGCTATTTTCCCATTGCAAGACTTGATAGGATTAAACTCCGAAGCAAGAATAAATTTTCCGGGAAGATCAAAAGGAAATTGGCTCTGGCGAGTCGACGAATCTCTACTCACAAACGATCTCGCAGACAGATTAGCCGAATGGACAAAAGAAACAAAACGAGATCAATAAAAACGAGCCGCATTAAATTTTGTCAACAGATTGTGCAGATTGTAATATATCAGCGAAATATCCGTCTTTAACTCAACCTTATTTTTACCTGATTTTTCCTGAACAAAACAACCTTAGTAGCCATTGACAATAAAAAATTTCAACCTTATTATTTCCAATCCGTTTTATGTTTTCGCGTTATTACATTCCGGTAGGAATGTATCGCTCGGTAGAAAATGAAGTCCCAGCCGAATCTTCGCATTCCGTAGGAATGCAACCCTGTGACTTGTCCAATGGTGGCATTCCTACGGAATGCTCGTGTGTGGGAACATCATTTTCTACCGAGCGATGCAAACCTACGGCTTGCAAAACGAGGATATTACATGGCTACTAAGGTTGTTTTGTAAGAAAATCAGGTTGTAAATAAGGTTTGTTTTTTCTACAGCGTTGAAGTATTTCACTGATATATTACGTCATTTTTATGACCGCCGGAAGTATAATAACGAACTAATCTGTCTAATATTGCAAAAACACCGGTGCGGTATCTTCGATGGTGTAGTGTAGTGCTTTAACTTTGTAGACTGGGTTTATGATTGCGTTGGTGTTTGTGTTTTGTTCTGTTGTTGATGCGGGTTGTATGTTGTTATCGTTTGCGGCTAATTCTTGCCAACCTCCGTCTATATTTGTGATCAAATCTGTGGTATTAGTTGTTTCGTTGTTGTTTGGATTTTTATTTTTGACGGCGTTGATGAGTGGGTCGAATGGGAGGTTGTTATCGTTTATTTGATTTTGTGATTGTGCGGATGATGCGATCATTGGGAATGGTAAATCTTGGTGTTGACCGGCGGTTTTATCGGCGTTATTGCGGAGTCTGTCGATTGCAATTTGATTGACATTGTTCGGGTCAATTTTTTGATTTCTTTTATTTGCAATAGTGCGAAGAGAATTTGTTCGGGCGATACTCTCTGTTCGCTTTTGCAATAACACGTTTGACATTGCGTAGTCGCCTTTTGACTGGAAAATTGAGGCTAATTCGGCGTAGGCTTGTTCTTCGCCGAGTACCGGTCGGATGTGCCGCAATGCTTCGACGGCTCTGTCTTGTCTTGCCAAACAACGCCCTAATTCGACCTTGAATGTCTGTTCACCCGGAAAGTGTACTACCGCGTTTCGCAAAATCGTTTCGGCTTGTTCAAATTTACCGATGTCGTTGAGGAATGACGTGTAATCGACGGTTATGATTTTGACGGTATCATCTTTTGCGTATTTTAACCCGTACTGGAAAAATATGTTCGCTTCGTTGTATACCCGTGATTTCCACGCGATAATTGCAAGCCGATGATACGGCGCAGCCAAAACGCCGTCGGCTGTCCGCTTAATATTTAGCTTGATAAATTCTTTGAATAAATCGGCAGCCGACTCAAAATTTCCTGCCGCTTCTTCACGCAGACCGCGAACGAAAATATCCGGCGAAACCAC
>JAISQS010000707.1 GCA_031274045.1 Planctomycetaceae bacterium
AGTTACGATATTGTGTTGATGGATATTCAGATGCCGGAGATGGATGGAATTGAGGCGGCAAAAATTATTCGTTCAAATGAAAAGTATAACAACTTGCCCGTAATCGCAATGACAGCGCATGCGATGTCGGGTGATAGGGAGTTGAGCTTGGCAGCAGGAATGAACGACCACATCACAAAACCAATCGACCCAACACAACTCTACCAAACCCTAACAAAATGGCTCAAAATAGATTCAATCTAAACAACGTAAAGTAGGTAACCATCGCGCCGAAATTTCTTGGTGACGTGTCAGCGCACTCGCCGACTGCGGGTCGTGAAATGCATCAATCAAACCGCCCACGTCGGCAATAGCCAACAGGAGCGCGGATGTCTTGTTCTTGTTATGCCACACATCTTTTCAGATACGTTTTTCTAGAAAATACGAAACAAAAAAATTGTGTGGTATAACGAGGCGGAGCTGATTCAATTTCATCACAATGTTTGTTTTGATGTTCTTGTGCATTAAGGTCTGATTGACGGATCAATACTTTGTGATTTTGAAGAGAAAACGTTACCAGACACTTTTTTTCAAGGGCTAACAGTACGTTGTTGTGTTGACGAAATAATATATTTTGGAAAAAGAATCACAATAAAAGACTACGAATTCAACTCAATCGGCATCAAAAAACACAACTTCTAAGGATATTCGGAATTACACACTGTATAGTATAAGCAAAAAATTTGATTGGTCATTTCGCACGTCGCACAAGTACAAAAACCGCCTGCCGTATTTTAATACTGCAAGCGGCTTTTTGTGGTTAGCAAATTTTCTGCAATCCATATACCCGTGTGTAACAAATATCACTATCGATGTTTTGCGGGATTTATTGGAAACTGTCACCTCTTAATACGGGATAATCCATATCTGATTAGTTGTTGCCCTGTTGGAGACCTTATGAATTGCCCTGCAGGAGACCTTACGGACTCGTTTGGTCGAGATCTAGCTTGTTGTTGCTTTAGTTCTCTATTCTGCTGATTAACCCGTTTTAATTCATCTTCTTGTTGCTTGACTTTGTATTTTAGGGAATTAACTTCGGCGTGTGACTGTTCTAATGTAATCATCGCAGTCAAATTACGGCGGTCAATCATTTGCGGAGTTTGTCCGGCATACTCAACTTGGACACTTTTTTGTACTTGCGAGAATTCGTGAAATAGGGAACTTTTCAAAAAGTTTTGCGTAAAAATACTCCCTTCTTTGCCCTTCTCAACACTCGGCTGTCCTTCGGAACTACCCGTCATAACGAGGAATCCCTGCGGAACATCATCGATAACACCTTTGGCAAAACCTTTTGCTGTAAAAATAATCTGCGGTTTGGTTTCTTTCGGAGGTGTTTGACAACAATCCAGTAAAACGACTTTTGACAAAGCATCACTCGTTTTGAGTATTGCGTAAATTTCGTCGAAACTTACCAGCGTCGTTTCCGGGCGACTAATGTCTGCGCCGTTCAACACGATGTATGATTTTCCATTAAGCCAAACACCATGACCGGTGAAGTACACCATCAGAACCTTTTGTTTTTTTCTTTGGCTGATTTGCCTAAGTTGGTTGAGAAAAGCTATTCGGTAGACCTTACTCTTTTTGTCGGTCAGCACGTCAATGTGGTCATACCCTTCTCTTCGGGCGGCATCAGCCATGTCTTTGACATCCTTGTACGGCGATTCCAGAACATCCATCATTTTGCTCGGATTGGCAATACCGACGAGCAAGCACGACATCTGCTGCTGCGGAATTTCTGCCGCAAAGGTGAACGATGATAGCATCGTCATAAAAAACGCAAAACAAGCGAACAGTGAGTTGATTTTTAATTTCATAAATAGGATCCTTTATGTTAGGAGGTTGAAAACCCTTGTTATACCACATATCTTTTAACACACTTTTTTTTGGAGAATACGAAACAAACAATAGACCAAACAAACGAAATTTTGCTATCAATTTTTCCGTATCTCAAAAAAATTATGTGGTATAACAAGGCTTGGAACCCCCGCCCGGCAAAATGCCGGACGGGCGAACAAAAACTAACTAACTAGCTAGCTAACATCAAACGGGCTACCGAGCCGCTCACAAAAATCTATGTAACATGGATCTGATAAGTCTGATCTGTTGCTGGGATAAGTCAGCACGAGAATTGCAGGGGAGTGAAACTTCATGTTTATTTGCGCTATCATCATCGGTATTTATCTCACTTTTCGGAACCGTTTTGATCTCAATGGAAGTAACAAATGCTTTCTTTTTGAGTACAGGGATGACCTGCTTCAGCTTAGTGGAGTTAACAGGTGTAACACTCTCATTCAAAAATGACTTTGCGCCAACGAGAGAGGGGTCAATCGGCTCGGGAGTGAGCACAAGGTAAATCCGCTCTATACCAAACGGTGCCTGCACTTTCAACAGAAAGTTAGCGTTCTTATCAGGAATGGTGAACTGGTCATTTGCCTCTAATTTTGCTTCAATGCCTTTCGGGACATATTTGTTTGGATAGAGGCAAACAGTGCCGCCTTGACAATCGACACCGAACACAGACGGATATCCCGGCTGTTTAACTGATACTGTGATTGTAACCGTTTCGCCTTCCACGTATTCCGGCAGTAGACCGGTTTTGTTGAGTGTGAATGTTGCTGCTGGTTCGTCCGACTTGGTGTTTGCGTTGTCCTCAGCTTTGGTGACATCATGGTTTTGATTTTCTTCCGGCAAGGCGGCTGGAGTTGTTGTGTTTTCAATTGAGTCACTCGCGACAACTCTGACAGCTTTGTCGTTGAGCTGGTCGCAAGCAACCGCATCGGAAACAGTGATGGGTAAAGTGCCGAAGCACACGACAGCGAAGTAAAGTAACTTCTTCATAGTTTTTCTCCTTATAGTTGGAGGGTTGTTGATACTCGTCCAAAGTGAACGTCACGATGAACGGTTTACAATATATGCTTCGCAACGGGTGTGCCAAAAGCCAAAAAACATCAAAACCCTTTATTTTTTAGCACCAGAGAAAAACAATTTAATTTTGACGACTTGAAAATGATTAAGCAATTTTCATAAAAATTTGAATTTTTGCATTTTCGATGAACAAAAGTCCTGTCTTATGCTTGTCCACACACTTTACCAATAGACTTGTTCTATTGCTGTCGTTAGGCGGGTAGCGGGAGGCGGAGTGCGGGAGGCGGGAAGGCATTAGGTTTGCTGTCTCCCCGCTCCTCACACCCCGCTCCCGCCTGTTGTACTTTTCAAGTTCCGGAACAAGTCTATTCTCCCAAATAAAAATTACACAATGGAAATTAGAGAACTTGGTACAAGTTATTAAGAGTGGGAAATTGGTTATCTGTTGTGGTTTGGTTTTATAAAACCCACTTTATTACTTCATGTTATATACCAATATAAAAGAGCCTGTGACAAAATGACCATGGAGTGAAATCGCCACGCGTGTGTTTCAATCCCCTTGGAACGGGGAAGAGGTTTGTGACTTCCGACGGTACAGCTCGAACGCAAGGAGTCTAAGGTTTCAATCCAAAAATATCTTAATATACAACAAACGACTGCATAAGCAACACACCCATAATCATCAGTTTCAATCCCCTTGGAACGGGGGGGAGGTTTGTGACAAGACATACGCGACCGCCGGACGGTTACAGAGGAGTTTCAATCCCCTTGGAACGGGGGGGAGGTTTGTGACGAAAGTTAATCCGCTTGCCCAATCCGAACGGTAAGTTTCAATCCCCTTGGAACGGGGGAAAGGTTTGTGACTTACTGGGCTATCATTAATGGCATAACCGCCGAGTTTCAATCCCCTTGGAACGGGGGCGAGGTTTGTGACATAATGAAATGAAATTGATTGAAAGTTATAAAAGTTTCAATCCCCTTGGAACGGGGGAGAGGTTTGTGACATTGCGCTACAAACCCCTGTGTTTTTAAGCGTATGAACGCTTTTTGGACAATAAAAAATCGAAAATTTCTCCACAAAATTCACTCAAAAATTGCATTTTGAAAAAAATCGGTTCAAAATTATCTATTTTAACATTGTCAAATTTTCGTCAACAAACCTCTTGCGCCAACATAGTCGGCGACTCGCTTCATTACAAACCTATTCGCGGATTATATCACTTTTGAAAAAAAATACTATACTTTCGGCGGTTATAAATGTATGTTTTTACCCCGTAGAGGCGGAAAGGCTTGAGTCATTAGGTTCACTGCCTAATGTTGCTGTAATTTAAATTTTGGTAATGAATTTAGTGAATTAAATTGCGATTTACATATTATTAGCCCCGAAGGGGCGACAAGC
>JAISQS010000025.1 GCA_031274045.1 Planctomycetaceae bacterium
ACGAAACACAACGAAATAATTTTTTTAACGCGAACACGCAAAAAAACAAAATTCGCGAAAGTGATTTTTTAAAAAGAGTTCATTGAAATTTCGTGTATTTTGGTGTTCTGCGTATTTCCGCGTTTTGAGTGTTGAAAAAAATTTGTCTGTATTTATGCCGGTATTGCAAATAAGGGCGGAGCGTATATTATTTGGGTCGCGGCAAGAATTGATCTTGTTGTTGATGTGCGCAACGAAAATGTGAATTTCGTTGAATCTAAAATGTTAATGCGGATTTTGCTTGCGGGCAACCCGTGAATTTAAGCGAAATCTCAAATATAAAAACTCAAAAAAAACTAATCCTCCAACCAGAAAGGTTAGAACATGAAAAAAAATTTGAACTCTCGATTTACTTTTTTTGCTATCTCTGAAATTGCTTTTGCGGTATTTTCGGCGGCGGCGATTGTGTTCTCGTTTGTGATTTTTTTGTCGGCTGCTGCGAATGCCGACGAGGTTAAAACGCAAGAGAACAGACTCGAACAAGACGTGATCTTTTGTATCGGAACTCCTGACGCGTTTTGTTCTGAGTTCGCGTTGGTCAAAGAAGGCTATGCGAATTTTCCAAATAAATTTGCCGACGAAGTTGTCTATGAAGTCGGCAAGAGCAAGCCGAATGTTGATTGGGCTTTTTTGCATCCGTCAAAACAGGATCAATATTGGGCAAAAGGGGGCGAAACGCACCCGTTCACAATCAAATTCAATTCAGATAAAAATATCGATGAACCGACAACCTTCATAATCGGGTACGTTGGCACACAAGGCGATCTCTCAAAAATTATCGTTACAATAAATCAAAAAGAATTGCCGGCACAACTCCCGAAATCCGTCGGATTCGCAAACCTCGTCTTCAAACCCAAACAGAAAGGCGCGTTTGAATCAAACTTGTTCACCGTTCCGGCAGGGACTATAAAACAAGGGGAAAACGTTATAAAAATTGTCCTTGAAGGAAAAAGTTGGATTCTGTACGATTATGTTGCGTTGAGAAAGGAATCAAAACCGCTCGCGATAATTGAACGCCCCGTAATCGATCTGCTGGCACAATTTCGCCGAAACGAAAACGCCCCAATGCACAATGTCAAAAAAATCATTTTCGCCGCAAGAGGAGGCGGACTTGATGGACATTGGTACGCCAACTTCGGCTATTACGCAGATGATGAAAATAAATTTACGTTCCCGAATTACGGCGGGAAACTTTGTGCGTATGATCTTGACACGAAAAAAACGGAAGTGCTATTCGAAGATGCGAAAGGGAGCATTCGCGATCCGCAAGTTCATTACACCGAGAACAAAATAATCTTCTCATATCGACCTACCGATAAAAAGTTTTTTCACATCTACGAAATCAACACCGACGGATCAAATCTCAAACAAATAACGGACGGAGAATTTGATGATATTGAGCCGACGTATACGGCGGAGGGGAAAATCATATTCGCTTCAAGCCGTGCAAAACGATGGGTGCAATGTTGGTTGACACCGGTTGCGATATTGTATGGTTGTGATGCGGACGGCAAAAATATTCATGCCTTGTCGGGCAATGTCGAGCATGACAATACGCCTTGGCCTTTGCCGAATGGACAAATTTTGTACACACGTTGGGAGTATGTTGATCGTAGTCAAGTTGATTATCATCATCTTTGGACGATGAATCCTGACGGCACGCGTCAAATGGTCTTTTACGGCAACATGCATCCGAGTATTGTTTTTATAGACGCAAAACCGATTCCGAATAGCGATAAGATTGTTGCGTCGTTTTCGTGGGGTCATGGCAACGCGGAACATGCCGGTTCGATTGGTGTGATTGATCCGCGTAATGGTCCCGATGATCGCGGTTCGGCGCGTGCAATTTCCAGTGCGGGCAATTACCGTGATCCGTGGGCGTTTTCGGAGTCGGCGTTTCTTGCCGCACGCGGTACTCAAATGATATTGATGGACGAAGACGGCAACGAACAAGTAATATTTGATCTGCCTCAAGAATGGAAAAATCAGAAATTGACTTTGCACGAACCCCGCCCAATAATTCAACGTCAACCCGAACGAGTAATCGGTTCATCAATCAAACCGAATCAAACAACAGGTCAATTGATGTTGATAGATGTTTATCAAGGGCGCAATATGGTTGGAGTGAAGCGTGGTGAGATTAAGAAGCTGTTGATTTTGGAGACGTTGCCCAAGCCGATCAATTTTACGGGTGGTATGGAGCCGTTGACTTATGGTGGTTCGTTTACGTTGGAGCGTATAGTTGGAACGGTTCCTGTTGAGGCGGATGGTTCGGCGCATTTTGAGTTACCGGCGTTGCGTAGTTTCTTTTTCGTTGCGCTTGATGAAAATGATTTATCGGTGAAGCGTATGCAGTCGTTTCATTCTGTTATGCCGGGTGAATCGACGGCGTGTATTGGCTGTCACGAAGTTCGGACGGGAACTCCTGTACCGGTTACAAAATTCCCGACCGCAATGAAACGTCCGCCAAGCCCAATCACTCCGGTTGCGGATTATCGCGGTGTTGATTACGTCGGCAACAAACTAACATCACCAACAGGTATACCCGACGTGCTGGATTTTCCACGCGACATTCAACCAATTCTTGATGCACACTGCGTCAAATGCCACTCTCCCGAACAACGCGACGGCGGCGTTTCATTGGTCGGTGATAGGACTCCGTTGTACTCGATTTCGTACTACACGATAACTGCAAAGCAACTTGTTGCCGATGGTCGCAATTTGCCAAAAAGTAATTACCCGCCTCGCACTCTCGGCAGTAGTGCAAGTAGGTTGGTCAAACTTTGCGACGGTTCGCACTACGAGACAAAATTGACGCAACGCGAGAAGGATATTATTCGGCTTTGGTGTGATACGGGTGCGTCTTATTTGGGAACTTATGCCGGTCTTGGTTGTGGTATGGTTGGCGGTTACGCAATGAATCATCTCGATAGACAAGATTTGAGTTGGACAGAGGTGCAGAAGATGACAAGTACGTTGCGTGAGAATTGTATATCTTGCCACACGAGTCAAAAAAACATGCAATTACCGTTGTCGCCGTCGCATGAAATTGGCGGACCGCCGTGGGAAAATATGCGTCCAAACGATGTGCGCCGTAAATATTCGCGGCAGTTGTTGTATGATTTGAGTTATCCGGAGAAGTCGGTGATGCTGTTGGCACCTTTGGCAAAATCTGCCGGCGGCTACGAATCATGCGGCACCGCAATCCTGACAAGCAAAGATGATCCAAAATACCAATCAATACTCGCAGGAATAACAAGAACAAAACAACACCTCGATTCAATAAAACGATTCGATATGAACGACTTCATCCCGCGAAAACAATACATAAGAGAACTACAAAAATACGGAATACTCCCAAAAACACACAACCCAACAACACCAGTAAACACCTACGATCTAGAACAAAAATACTGGCGTTCCCTATGGTACTCACCAAAAAAATAAACAACACAACAGAAACGCAAGCGAGATGCCCCCGCTATACCACAGAAGTAATAAACGCATTCGCGCAACGTTAATGACGGTAGCTTGCTACCGACGAAATGGTGCGTGAAATGCGTTGGTAACGTAAGGTAGGCAACCGACCGCTGGGCGGTTGCGTCGGCGTACTCGCCGACAACGGGATCGCCAAAGCGCACCGGTAACGTAAGGTAGGCAACCGACCGCCGGGCGGTTGCGTCGGCGTACTCGCCGACAACGGGGGTGCCAAAGCGCACCGGTAACGTAAGGTGGGCAACCGACTGCCAGGCGGTTGCGTCGGCGTACTCGCCGACAACGGGGGCGGAACACGTTATAAGGTAACGTAAGGTGGGCAACCGACCGCCGGGCGGTTGCGTCGGCGTACTCGCCGACAACGGGAGCGGAAACCGCATTGGCAAAACCAACACGTTCTATGTTTTGGGCGTTTTGGTTTTGGCGGTGCGTGTTCCGCCCCACTGTTTTCGGCTTGCTCCGCTCGCCGAAAACACAACCGCCCAGCGGTCGGTTGTCTACCTTACGCGTCGGCGTACTCGCCGACAGTGAGGGCGGGAAAACGCGTTGATACATCAAACCGTCATCCGCTGGCGTAGCCGACAATTGCCGCGAAGCGGCGACGGACTGGAACGCGGGCGTCCCGCCCGCCTCTGTGCGTAATAGAACCGAACAAGTTTGAACTGAACGCCAAAACAGGTTGACAAACGTAAGGTGGGTAACCGAC
>JAISQS010000032.1 GCA_031274045.1 Planctomycetaceae bacterium
TAATAAACACAATTTTTAAAATCACTTTCGCGAATTTCGTTTTTTAGCGTGTTTCGCGTTAAAAAAAATTATTTCGTCATGTTTCGTATTTTTCGTTTATTTCGTATTCTCAAAAAAAATCTTAAAAGATGTGTGGTATAACGAGGGCGGGATGCCCGCCTCTGTGCATTAGGAAACCGAATAAGTTTGGAAGGAACTCCAAGACGTGTTGGAGAATGTTTACCAACCCGTTTTGGTGTGCCGTTCAGACTTTTTTGGTGCTATTACGCACAGAGGCGGGCGGGATGCCCGCGTTCCAGTCCGCGCCGCTTCGCGGCAAACTTATGTGGTATAACGAGGACAAGCCCCCGTCGCTAACGTCTCGTGAATGTGGCATAACAATGGAACTTGTCGGGCAACTTGCAAGAATTATAATCCGGGTATTTCCAACTTTTCGTCTTCGGCAACTTTACGCAATTTTGCTAACGCCCGCGCTTCAATTTGCCTGACACGTTCTTTTGTGATTCCGATTTCTACTCCGACCTCGTTGAGTGTCAATGGTGATTTTGTATGTCCTATTCCGAATCTGCTCACAATGATTCTTTGTTCACGCTCGTTTAATGTATTTAGCAACTTTCCTACTTGTTGTTCGCGTTCGATTTGGTGTCGTTCCATTAGTTGCAAATCGCTTCTTCGGTCAATAGTTTTTTCCAACAACTCGTCCTCGTTCAAATGGTATCTGTCCCGATGTCGTTTTTCGTCCGGTATTGTTCTTGCGTAGTTACGTGTTATTGCCCATGTTGCATACGTGCTGAATCTGTTGCCGCGACAGTAGTCAAATTTTTCCACCGCCCTCAACAACGATAAATTGCCGTCACTCACCAAATCAAAAAAATTACAACACGTCCCCACATGCCGCTTCGCTATCGATACAACCAACCGCAAATTCGCCGCAACAATCTCGTTCTTCGTCGCATTAGCCAAATCATACAACTCCTCTATCCGAGACATCAACACCGCCTTCGGTCGGGAAGCATCATGTTTCGCCCGCAAACTTGCTGCTTTGAATTTGAGATAGTTCATTTTGCGAAAAAGATGAACCTCCTGCTCAACACTCAATAACGGGATTTTGTACAAACTTGAAATATACGGCAACGTCCCCGAATCTTCACTGGTCAAATTGTCCGCCTGCGCCGACTGCGGAGTCTGTTCCTCCATCACCTCAACAAAATCCGGCTTCGTCACAATCCGCTTCGCAGAATGCTGCACCGAATAACCAAGAACAGGAATATGATCCTCACTCACCTTCGTAATAGCGGAAGTTGTTGATGCCATTATTGACTTCTCTTGTTCTTTTGTAATTCCGTGAAAATCAGGACTGTCAATATACTCAAGATTGAAACTCGCAATTCTTCCCGCCCTCATTTGTCCAATTGTCCGGTAAATACTGCCGCGAGTTCTGTCGTAACTTTGCGCTAACTGCTCAATCGTAACTCCGTCGCTGTATTTTTGGAAAATGACATAACGGTCATCATCATCCAACGGCGTATGTCTGTTTGGGAAAATTTGTATATCCGCGTTCTGCTCATCAAAAGATTTAATCGTATAACGGACAGTCTCAACCGACCTGTTCATATAACGCGCGATTCGTTTTGCTACTTCGGTCGGCGACAGTTGTGAATCGGTAAACCGGCGAGCCATTTTTATAATAGTCTCCTTCTCTTCCGTAGTCAGTTGACTAAAACTTTCGCCCCGCTTAATCCTGTCAGGATCACTTGACATAAAATAATCAAGCGAACTCTGCAAAAATCCAACACGCTTCTTTTTGGCAAAAATAAACTTCCTCGACACCAACCCCTGCTTCCTCCAACGCGAAATCGTCTTGCTCGCAACATTGAATTTCGCGGTCAATTCTTCTATTGTCCAGACCTTCTCGCCTGCTTCGTCAACTGCAACATTGGCGGAATCAAACAGATCGTCTATAAAAAGAAGTAAATCATGTTTGAGCTGTTTCCCGTTCAACATAAGCTCAGGATACATCTCTGATTTGAAATCGGTTATTGCCGTGCAAACATGAATGTACGACATGTCGTTGTCATCACTTACCTCACGATAAAGTAACTCGGCACGACGGCTTTGATCTATTTTCTTTTCGCGGGGAGCATAACGTACTTGTTGATCGCGTAGCTCCCTTATTACATTTATCTGATAATTATGGTTCATTTGTAACCCCTGTAACGGATCCGGAAATTAGTTATTTCCTGATCTTGCAACTCCTGATCTTGCAACTCTTTCGCACGTCCATGATGCCTTACATTCCGTCCTTGGGATCGGTTTTGGTTGGGCAATTGTACGACGCTTTAAGTCCGTCATGGTTGGAGGTGATAACTCAAAACGACAATATATACGTGAGTAAACCGCAACTTCTATAAACTCACTTTGTACACACGAGCTTCATGCGAATGAATATCACCTGCGAATTTTGTTGTTCTGGTCGGATTGATTGTTGATTAAAATGTCAAACTGTTAATGTCTATGTAAGTCACAATAAATCTCGTTGATTTCAATTTGTCAGAGTTGGCAATCTCACGTCGATCACACGGCGATTACGCTTTGACGAACTAATGTCAATCAAATTTTATTGAATGTTGTGTATATTTTTTTTATTGCAGCAACGGCGGTACTGGTAGATTTAGTAGTAGTATCATTGTTTTGATTGTACTTTTAATGACGCTTCTGTATAGGTTATCTAACATAGCTTCGTCCAGTATTTTTTGGTTTAGGCTTGCTGCTGATGAGTAGAATACAACTTGCGAGACCGGATAGTTTGCCCATGCGTAGGCATCCGGCAAATTACCGTCAGGCACAATAGCGAAGTAAAGTTCCAAGATAGTTTCTACTGCTTTTTTGCTGTATGCTTCGCGTATTTTTAAGTAGTATTCAGACGGGTCGAGTAGTTCGCGGAAAATTATATTTCGTCTCCAGCTTTCCAATTTTAGCGGTTGCCGCCGGAAGTAATCGGTTACGATGCGGTAAATTGCGTGTGACTTGCCCGCTTCCGTATCCAACAAATCAGGCATCTCCTCACGCAACCGCTCAACAGAAAGCGGTGTCTCTGGATTATGAGCAGCTTTAAGCACTTCTTCGTATAATTTACCTTTGCTGCCAAAATGATAATGTATTCCGCCGAGATTTACGCCGGCTTTATCTGCGATCATTCGGGTTGAAACCGCGTTGAATCCGTATTCGCCAAAAAGTGCGCACGCAGCCTCCAATATAGACTTGCGTGTTTCGGTGGGAGATTTAGTTACAGCCATTTGAAAATATAAATATGTACATAGTTAAATTTCGGATCGACAATTTGCAATACTGCCAAAAACAAAACTGCGATCATCACTACAAAACAATAATCACAACCGCTTCGGCATAACACGAACAAGACATCGAATATTTTTTGAGTTGCAATTTGAGTTGCAAGAAGCATTGAAGTATAGTGATAATTTATGACTTTTATCTTGTCTTTTTTGTTTGTTTGCGGCATATTGTTTTGTGGATTATTGAATTTAAATGAAGTTTTGAAATTTATAAAACCAACAAAGGACACTTTGCGACATAGACAATTTTTTTGTCGATAAATTTTTTCCATTTTAGCCGCTCCTACAACAAAAAATCTTTCAGAAAAAAATTCCGTTTTATGTATGAAAAAATAAATTGCTCAAACCTGAAAATATGATTCACAATTCTTGATAAAACAACTTGACATGACCGTATAAATGAATCGAATTACTATAATCTATCAGATCGATTAGGTCAATAGCCCATAATTGACCTATCATGCCAGCAACATCGGATTATTCAATAAAAGAGTCAATGTTACCGTAATGTTTCCGGCAACAATATAATTACAGACAAAAATGTACTTCTTGATTCCCAAACAAATCACCATTTCTAAGTGGACAATTTGTTTTTTAGACAAATCGTGTTGGCAATCGGAAAAATTTTTCCTCGTTTTTTTGAGATTTTACGGACGGTTACATTGGAGGTCGTACTACCAATTTCTCTAATTATTCTTGCATGATTAGAGGATTTTTCACAGGAAGTTAGTGGAAATTAGAGAACTTGGTGGTACGTTTTAGTAAATAATCCAAAAAATCACTTTGCCTATCTTGACCATTTTTTTTTTTTTTTTCTATATTTACCCGCGTTGGAGTCGTAGCGTCGGTTATGTTAAGAACAATTTCTTTGATTAGCTATTGACGAATAAACTAAAAAGTCAAACCAGTTACCGATTCTTAAACCTTACTTACTTTTGTCCGAACGGTATTGTAAATTTTTTTTTAACGCAACAAGCCGTCACGGTACAAAATAGTCACCTTCTTTTTGCAAAATAAAAAATGTTACTTAAAGGAAAAAATGTCATCGTTACCGGTTGCAATCGTGGAATTGGAAAAGCAATTCTCAAAACATTTGCCGAAAATGGCGTGAATGTCTGGGCGTGTGCGAGAAAAAATTCGGATGAGTTTGATAGTTTTGTGAAGGAACTTGCTGAAAAAAATAATGTCGAAATCAGACCGGTATTTTTTGATTTGACCGACAATGAAGAAATTAAGTCTGCAATAAAAACTATCTCATCTCAAAAAATAAATATTGACGTTTTAGTAAACAATGCCGGTATTGTGTTGAATGCTTTATTTCAAATGACACCGATAGCGAAATTTAACGAGGTCTTTCAAGTGAACTTTTTCGCACCGGTTTTATTGACGCAATATATTTCTAAACTTATGATCAAATCCGGCGGCGGAAGTATCATCAATATTGCGTCTACTGCGGGGAGCGATCCTGAAAGAGGATACGCCGCATACGGAGCGAGTAAAGCCGCCATTATTTCTGTTACAAAAATTATGGCAATAGAACTCGGCGAACATCTGATTCGCGTCAATGCAATTGCGCCGGGCATTACTGATACCGCAATGGTTGCCGACAATATGCCGGAAACGACAGTCAAAGAAACCATAGATTCAACAATGCTCAAACGAATGGGCGAGCCGTCAGAGATTGCGGATGTTGTTTTCTTTCTTGCGTCTGATTTATCGTCGTATGTAACTGGTCAAGTTTTGCGTGTAGATGGCGGTTTGTATTGAGAGTTGAATCGGTATCGTTTTTTTTGTGAATGTAATTTGTGTGAATGTATTTGATTGTCGGCTGCGCCGACATTTGGCGTTTTGGTTTTGCTAATGCGTTTCTCTCTCCCGCCGTCGGCGAGTACGCCGACAACCAAGGTAGTCAACCGACCGCTGGGCGGTTGCGTCGCCAGTAAATCATTATCGCTCGCCTACAACGGGAGCAGACAACATATTGATATTCCAAACCGTCACCCATCGGCGCAGCCGACAATTGCCGCGAAGCGGCGAGGGACTGGAACGCGGGCATCCCGCCCGCGTTGTACCACACATCTTTTAAGATTTTTTTTGAGAATACGAAATAAACGAAAATACGAAACATGACGAAATAATTTTTTTTAACGCGAAACACGCTAAAAAACGAAATTCGCGAAAGTGATTTTAAAAATTGTGTTTATTAAAATTGTGTTCATTAAAATTTCGCGCATTTTGTATTTTCGTGTATTTCGCGTTAAAAAAATTTTCGAAATTACTTTTCGTTTATTTTGTATGTTTCGTATTCTCAAAAAA
>JAISQS010000065.1 GCA_031274045.1 Planctomycetaceae bacterium
GGGCAATCGTATATCATCGAGATAAAACTTATCCATGATTACGATACACCAAAGGAAGTCAAAAAAGAAGGTCTTGAACAGATACTAGAGTATCGTAATAAATTTGACAAAACGATTCCTTGTTATCTGATCATTTTCGACCGGCGCAGTGAGGACAAAAAGTTACCTTGGGGAAAGCGGATTACTTGGAATATTGAAAACGGAGTTGTTGTTATAGGATGTTGAAAAATTCGTGTGATCAATTCTGCTGTCTTTTTTTTGTCTTTTTGCGGGGGGTATACGCGATGTTGATCTTTGTGATAAAATCTCGCCGCAAATTGAAGCATTGAAGTTGCGGATTTGTCGAACAAAGATACAACCCGCAACCATAATCCACAGCTGCCCAAAAACACACAACAGATTTCTTTGTCAAAAAACATAGTCACAATCTTTGTCAAAAATCATAATCACAAATGAAATCACAAATCCAGTTCAATAAATTATTTTTTGAAAGACGAACCAAAAATGTCAGTTGAAATATCGATATCAAAATTAGTTCAAGGGCTAGAGCCGTCGGCGACTCTTGCCATGTCCGCAAAAGCCAAAGAGATCAAAAGCAGCGGTAAAACCGTCTATGATTTAAGTGTTGGCGAACCCGATTTTATTACACCGCAACATATCTGCGATGCCGGAACTGCCGCAATGAAAGCCGGATACACAAAATATACAATTGCAAGCGGTATACCGGAATTGAAAAAGGCTATTGCCGAGAAGTACAAAGCAGATTACGGACTCGATTACAACACAAACCAAATCGTAATCTCAAACGGCGCAAAACACTCAATCCACAACGTCTTTTTCACCACAATCGATCCGAACGACGAAGTAATTATTCCGGCACCGTATTGGGTTTCATACGCTGAGATTGTTAAGTTGTCCGGCGGCATTCCGGTAATTGTGCAGACAAAAGAATCCGACAACTTCAAAATGTCACCAGCACAACTCGAACAAGCAATCACCCCAAAAACAAAAATGCTGCTACTATGCAGCCCGTCAAATCCGACAGGCGTAATGTACAGCCGACTTGAATTAGAGCAAATTGCAGATGTCGTCATCAAGAAAAATATTTTCGTTCTTGCCGATGAAATCTATGACAAATTGATCTATGGAGACAATAAATTTGTCAGCTTCCCGACAATACGCGACGGCTTGCAAGAACGGACTATCGTAGTAAACGGCGTGAGCAAAACATACGCCATGACGGGTTGGCGGGTCGGCTGGACTTTCAGTCCCGTAAATGTGGCAAAGAAAATGGGAGAGTTGCAGAGTCAAGAAACGTCGAATCCTTGTAGTATTAGCCAGTACGCCGCACTCGCCGCGATAACGGGTTCGCAAGATTGCGTAACAGAAATGCTAAACGCATTCAAACAAAGACGTGATTACGTCGCAAAAAGAATCGCCGAAATAGACGGATTAAGTTGTCCCGAAATGGGCGGCGCGTTCTACGCCTTTTTCAACATCAAAAAACATTTGGGCAAAAAAATCGGTAACTCAACAATAAATAACTCAGAACAATTTTGCCTTGAATTGTTGACGCAGAAACAAGTCGCAACCGTCATGGGTTCATCTTTCGGTTGTGAAGGCTACGTAAGAGCATCCTTCGCAGCAAGCATAGACGTACTAAAAAACGCATACGACAGAATCGCAGATTTTGTAAGCTAAAAAAACTTTTGCATCTTTTCATTAGAGCATCTGACTTATTTTCGTTAGAGAACGTAAGATAGGCAACCGCCCGTCTTTTTCCGTTGGTACGTCGGGTACGCCGCACCAACGGCTACATTGGACTATCCCGTTGGGGTAGGGCGTTACATGATATAAAGAAAGAATACCCTGAAAGGGTAATCCAATATAGCCGTTGGTGAGCGGTACTCCGCTTACCAACGGAACGAGGACACGTTTGTCTTTTTCGTCATTTTGTTGTCACGGCGAATCCTTCTATCTCAACCAATAACTCCGGTCTGCAAACATCGGCAACCGAATACAAAATCGGGACATTTTCCATGTGTTTTTCGCAAATTTTTTGGACTAGGTTGAAGTCTTTTGGGTATTTGACGTAGACTCTCACGCATTCTAATTTATCTAAGCCGGACTTGAATCCGTTTATTCCGTGTTTTGCCAAATTATCACCGTCGATCAATGTTGCAATATTGTTCAATGTCTGTTCAGTTTGTGAGGCGGGGTCTCCGTCGAATCTGCTTTCGGAGTTTGTGATGCTTGCGGTGCCTGATACGAAAATTTGACACCAATTTTTTCGTGATACGGCTACGCCTCTTGCAAATTTCGGACTTTGCGGGCTGTAATTTGCGCCGTATGAAAATGCGGAAGTTTGATTCGGGTTTTCGAGCGGCACTGCGATGAAATCACCTTGTTCGACATCAACTGAAATCGCTGACATAACCACGTCTACGTCGTCTGCGCCAATTCCTGTACTTGCGGGAAAAGCCGCACTGTTGAAACCTTCCGGTAGGTAATTGCGTAGGAATTTTGTGTTGCCGAAAAAATCTGTTCTTGCACGGTTGAGTTCTTGGTAACGTTGTAAAACGCCTGCGGGAGTTTTTTTGTCCGGCAACAAAAGATGACCTTGATAAATCCACATTCTCAAGACCTGCTCAAGCCGCATTCTGCACCGGCGTAATTGGCTGCCGAGTCTCCTGAACGTGTCAAACGCGCGGCTGTACGCGCCGACGGTGGCGTTGCCCGCGCGAAAATTACCGCCAAAAAACCAACGAGCCGATTCGGTTTGCATCGTAACAACATGATTCGGGACAAATACTCTGTGCGAGACATTTTGTCCGGCTATTGCCCAAATCTCAACTCCGCACGCGCTGCCGTTGGCGGGTGCTTGCGGAACTATCGTCAACGCACCCAAGCCCTCCGGAAAAATCTCAGTCACAAGTTGACGCAACAATTCTTTCATCCGAATATCTGCCAAATGAAAATTACTCATCACCACCGCCGATCGAAAACCCTCCGCAAGCAACAACTCACGGACATCCTCAAGTAATTGGCGGATTTGACGCGGATAATCGGGAACGGACTGACTGTGTCCTTGTATTGTGTCGTTTGCCGGAGTGACGAAACTACTATCGGAACTCGCGGTGAGAAATAGTTGACTGGCATCACAAAACGGCACTACCGAATACACTATATCTTTTTTATATGCTTTTCTCATCTCATTATTTTTGTATCAAAATCGACCGGCGAATAACAACCAGCCAATTTTTTTGTTCAGGCAAAACTGCCGACTCGCGGTATTACTGTTGCCGCCAAGTGCAGTCCGCACGTTTATTGTTTATATTGCACAATCAAATGAAGCGAAAGGGAACGGAGTATAACAATATTTCCCAAAAACCGCAACCGCAAACCAAGCACAAAAAATAAAATTCCACACCACACAACAAATATAGTAGGGCAAAGGCGTGTTGATTGGTTGTTATTGCCAACAGATTTTACAGATTCCGCAGATTGGTTTCCAATTGCAATCTGTCAAATCTTTATAATCTGTTGACAAGATATTCCCTGTGGTGTAGAAAACGTGTTGACGTACTATGTTGATGTGCTAAACCGCCCAAACGTTATAGGGGCGAGGTTTGACTTCGTCCAAAGGGGCGTAAGACGCATCGGTAACGTAATGGGCAACCGACTGCGTTGACGTACTCGCCGACAACTGGGGCGGGAAACGCACTGGAATTTCTATCGCCCCAAACCAAAAAACGCTGACGTTGTAGGGGCGAGGCTTGCCCTCGTCCCCCCAAAGGAGCGGGAAACGTTTTGATATTCGCAAACGCCGCCGAAAGGCGGCGACGGACTGGAACGCGGGTGTCCCGCCCGCCGCTGTGCGTAACAGAACCAAACAAGTTGGAACTGAACGCCAAAACGTGTTGGCAAATGTTATCCAACACATCTTGGCGTTCCTTCCAAACTCGTTCGGTTTCCTAATGCACAGAGGCGGGCGGGACACCCGCGTTCCAGTCCTTCGCCGCTTCGCGGCTATTGTCGGCTACGCCGACGGGTGATGGTTTGGAATATCAACACGATTCCCGCACCATTTCGTCGGGGGCAAGCCCCCGTCGCTAACGCTAACGTCATGCCAACGCGTCTCACGCTCCAATCGGGACGAGGGCAAGCCTCGCCCCTACATTGGCATAGAGCTGTTGACAAAATTACTCTTGTTCTGACTCTGACTCTGACCCTGACTCTTGCCTTTGTCCTTGTTCCGGTTCGGCGGGTTGCTCTACTTGGTAAACATTCGACTCGACAAATTCTGTCGTCAGTTCTTTGTTAGTCCTGCCGGCAAAAGAGCTGAACGCTACAAATATTTGCAATTTGCTCACCACCGTTTCCGACACTTTCGGCAACAATGTTTCAGCGTAATACAAGTTGACAGGTTCTTCATCTTGTTCTGATTCGCTGATTGTCCATTGCACAATAACTCCGCCTTCGTCTGTCGTTTCATGTCCGATTATTTCAACCACCGGCGCAGATACCAAAAACTCAGAATGCGTCTCAAAAAACAACTTGCTCAAATCATTAGTTACTACGCTACGGTTAAACGTGACTTGAAGGCTGTCGGTTTGTGTTTGTACATTGGGAGTAGTTACCGGTTGCGTCGGAGTTGTCGGGACAACATCAACCGGAGTTGTTGTCAAGTCTGGTGTTGTCGGCTCTGGTTCGGTTGGAATTGGTGTTGTCGGTTCAGGTGTCACAGGATCAGGAGTTACCGGTTCGGGAGTTGTCGGTTCCTCTGGTGTTACCGGTTCGGGAGTTGTCGGTTCTTCTGGTGTTACCGGTTCGGGAGTTGTCGGTTCTTCTGGTGTTACCGGTTCGGGTGTTGTCGGTTCTTCTGGTGTCACAGGTTCGGGAGTTGTCGGTTCTTCTGGTGTCACAGGATCAGGAATAACTGATGCGGCTGGCGGGATAACAGTCAAGGTATACGACGGGTTTGTTGCCCCAAGCTGACCATAAACCTTAATATAATAAACACCCGCCGCTAGCTTATTAAGCGTAAGTTGGTCCATGTCTCCATTCAGAGCACTCGTCTTGATTAATTTCTGTGATGAATCAAATAGTTGTAAGTTAAGATTGCCTAGCGCACTTAAAAACTCAAGGCGAATATAACTGTTAACATCACCTTTCGCTGTCAGTTCGAACCTGTACCAATCTGCATCTTCTCCATCATGTAAATCTAAATTTTCTAGTGTTGTTAACTTTGTTACGGCACCGAGGTCGTGGGCGGTTTCAATTGTGTTGTTACCTTCGATGTTTGAGTTATTTTCGATGGCTAGGTTAATGGTGTTTTTGCCGGATTCGCCGTTGTTTGAGACGGCAGAAATCTTCCAAGTATACGAACCACTAGCAAGATTACTCAACGTAAACGACGTACCTGTCACCGTTCCAACCAACACCAAATTTTGACCGTCAACCTGATAAATGTTATACGATGTCGCACCCGTTACAGCATTCCAATTAAACGTAACTTGACCGTTGCCAGTACGAGTTGCCGTCACACCGGAAGGAACAGATGGCGGTGTCGGAGTTGTCGGATCTGGATTGTTCGGAGTTGGATTGTTTGGATCAGTATCCGGGTTTGGATTGTTTGGATCGGGATCCAGTGTTGGATTGTTTGGATCAGTATCCGGATTTGGATTGTTTGGATCGGGATCCAGTGTTGGATTATTTGGATCAGTATCCGGAGTTGGATTATTTGGATCAGTATCCGGAGTTGGATTGTTTGGATCTTCGGGATTGGTTGACGGTACAACTTCTTCGTCCGATGTGGTTGTAGTGGTCTTCTCTGATTCTTCGTCATTTACGATAGCCGTGACAGCGAACGTGTAATCGTCTGTTGCCAAATCATCTGGAGAGAGCGTTATGGTTACGTCTGTTGTTGTTGTGATCAAAACCCATTCGGAGCCGTTTTGTTGATAGATGTAGTAAGTTGTTGCGTTTTCTATCGCGTTCCAAGACAGTACAACTTGTCCGTCGCTTTTTTGTTCTGCGACAAAATCTTCCGGTGTTGTTCCATTCTGACCGTTTTGACCGCTACTTGATCCCGTTGGCGGCTTGATGGTCAAAGTATAACTTGGATTCTGAATGCCTTTATACGGGAAAGCACGAACGTAATAAGTCCCCGCAGCTAATCCGTTCAAACTGATCTTCT
>JAISQS010000100.1 GCA_031274045.1 Planctomycetaceae bacterium
CCACAACAACTCCAACCCCCTACCAAGAAATGTTATTAAACAAAATCCGATCAATAACAATCCCACCATCCCCATCCCCCCCGCAATAGCCTTGCAATAGCCCAAGTACGCCGTAACCAAAGTATACTGTGGACAGTACGAACTAGGTCAAAAAATCCATAACCACCTAGCCAGAAAACCCTTGCCAAAAAATCACACACGAACTTCGGATTAACACTCCATCACGACGCAAACTCTAATGGATAAGGGCGCGTCATGGAGAGACTTCACTGTTATTAAGGGAAGAGAAATTGGTTATAAGTTACGGGTTGGTTACGCTAAAACTCTTTTATCATTTCATGTCACTTTGCCAATGCAAAAATATAAAAGAGCCTTTTTCTATTGATTTTGTTGCTTTATCGGCGGCGTTATGCGTAATCGGCGATGCAACTCAACGTAACCGTCTGATCGTGTCATGGTGTTGGCAGTATGTCTAAAAATCATCTTTTTCCAAAAAATTGGAAAAATCCGCAAGTTCGACACGCTTCTATAACGATAACCCGATAGAGGAATCATTTTTTAGCTTTTGGCGTTTGGGGTCTGATTTCGGAAAGTTGGGTCGTTTTTGTTTGTTGGCGGGAATATTTAGAAATAGTAGAGGTTGCGATGCGCAATATTTCAGTTTGTTCAAGTTTGCATGTTTTGTTTTGTTTTATTTTGCTCACATCGACGGGGTGTTTTACTGCGGGTCCGTCGTTGGGACCATTTAGTATTCCAGTGATGGTGCCGCCGTTTCTTCAGCAAGGTTACGAGGATTTGGCTTATGAGAGCAGCCGGTTCAATGGTGTTGATATTCTTGATCCGATAGTTGGTACGGATCATGTTGCGCTTGATCCGCCTTCTGATGATCAGTGTGTGCGTCATTTTAGTAAGCTCAAACCGTTGGACGGTCAAGTTCCCGGTCTTGAAACGTGCAGGCGTGATATTGTTGGTATAACGAAGGAGTTGATAGCTGACTATATTGATGAGCCGCGTTTTTTCCCGTTGATAGGTCCCGCGCAAGTGCATCACGCCCATTACAAAATTACAGTTTACTACAAAGAAGCCGTCAATGTGGGATGGCCAATTCCGCACACGGTTGAAGATGACGAAGGAGTTGAAGTGTTTTATATTGACAAAGATCATTTGCATCGGGTTGGAGTTCCGGCGGCGGTTGCTACGGACATTCATCAACATTGATCAACATTGATCGAGACGATACGGAAGAGTAGTCAATGGGGTTTTGCCCCAACAATAACAGCAACCTTTTCGGGTTGCTGTTATCTTTAATGAGCTGAAATTAACTTATCATGGAAAATTATAATGTCTAAGTTGAAGCGTATTCTTGTTACCGGCGGTGCGGGTTTTCTTGGGTCGCATCTTTGTGAGCGTCTTGTTGCGGACGGGCATGATGTGATTTGTGTTGACAATTTTTTCACCAGTCAAAAGTCGAATGTTGTTCATCTTCTGGGCAAGCCGAATTTTGAGTTGATTCGTCACGATATTACGTTGCCGATTTTTTTGGAGGTGGACGAGATTTACAATCTTGCGTGTCCCGCCGCGCCGGGTCATTATCAATATAACCCTGTCAAAACGATGAAAACTTCATTGGCAGGCTCAATTAATATGCTCGGTCTAGCCAAAAGATGCCGCGCGAAAATACTACAAGCATCAACAAGCGAAGTCTACGGCGATCCCGAAATTCATCCGCAATTAGAAACATATCGGGGATGCGTTAATCCGATAGGACCGCGTGCATGTTACGACGAAGGAAAACGTGCTGCGGAAGCTCTATTCATGGACTATTGGCGAATGCACAATATGCCGATTCGTATTGTCAGAATTTTTAATACATACGGTCCGCGAATGCATCCATACGACGGCAGAGTCGTTTCAAATTTCATAAGACAAGCCCTCTGCAAAGAACCAATCACAATTTTCGGAGACGGAAATCAAACGAGATCGTTTTGCTACCGCGATGATTTGATCGAGGCAATTATAAGAATGATGAACAACACCAAAGACTTTGTCGGTCCCGTCAATATCGGCAACCCGCACGAATTCACAATCCGCGAACTTGCGGAACTTATCGTGCAAATATCCGGTTGCAATGTCGATTTTATCAAGAAACCGCTGCCAACAGACGACCCAAAACAACGACAACCAGATATCACACTCGCCCAAGAAAAACTAGGATGGAAACCAACTGTCTCACTCAAAGAAGGTTTGGCAAAAACTATAAATTGGTTTCGCAGCATAGATTTTGAACAGTACCGACCGCCAACCCCGCTCTATTGAAAAACGCATCAAATAACCATGAAATAAAAATCTGTTTTTTGTACGAAAAAGATCGCGAAGAATTTTATGTTGCAATTCAGTTTGGTTGCGGGGGGGCTTCGATGTTGTGTTGTTATGATGTATATTCTGTTTCGTTTGGGGTTTTGGCAGTTTGATTTTGGTACTTTGTGTTGTGTTTTTTGGTGTATGAAAATTTGAACTGTTACATCAATGATTTCGTTTACATTCGCGGTTTTATACAAGGCAAAATTTAATTTACAATAACCGTATTTATGTATTGAAGTCAGCAACTTTATAAGGAGTTTTAGAAGAATATGAGCGAGAATGTGAACGATAATGTACAAGAAGACAATGCACAAGAAGATGGCGTAACGATTGATATGTATGAGTTGTCTCATCCGCATGATTTGTTGACGCGGGGCTTTTTGGTTGATGTTGAGTTGATG
>JAISQS010000234.1 GCA_031274045.1 Planctomycetaceae bacterium
GTGAATCTCTTTCGTAGGGCGTTGCCCTACGCTAATGTAGAGACGCAATGCATTGCGTCTCTACTTTCAGGGCGTTGATACCGCGAATAAAAAACACAATGTAACACCCCCACAAAATCCGAAATAATCAGAAAAAAACTATAATCAGAAAAATTAAATTACAGCAGCATTAACCACAAATACCACCTTCGGTATAACAACCAATAACACCTCACCAACTAAACCAAAATGAAAAATACACAACAACCTTATCCATCATCACTCACTAAAATTTGTTCAAATCAGAAATCTGTTGCCGCGCGTGACGGTAAACAAAATTCGTCCGCATCAGGGCAAACCTGTTTTTTGCCGCATATCGGTTTTGATGTTTTTTGCAAGCAAAATTATCGGTTTTTTTTGAGTCTGATTCTGTTTGCGATAGTTATAAGTTTTGCCAATATCAGTCAAGTTCTTGCCCAAAATTATAAGGCGTGGAATGTTGACAATGCGTTGTCGGCAAAGCAGGCGGATATTATGAAGGCGATGAAAGAAGGCAATGCGCCTTCGTCTGCGGTGCGAAGCGAGTGGAATACTTTTTTTGATAAATATTATTTTGCGCGTTGGACGGTCAGTGCCAACATGGGAAATATTCAGACTTATTCGCGCGATTTGATTTCGCGCGATTTGAAAGACTCAACAGGATCGGCGCGAACTTTTTTTCTTGCTAAATCTTTGGAATCTCTTGAGAAGATAGCGGCGGACAGATCGGTGTTCCCCGCCGCACGATACAACGCAATTCTCGCCATCGGTCAACTAAACACAAAAGAACAAGAAACCAACGCCGCAGCAACTGTACCGCCCGTTCCATACGAAGACGCGTTGAAAAAGTTGATTTCGATTTATAATGATCCAAAGAATAGGAGTCTGCTTGATGAGTATATTAGGGTTGGCGCGTTGCTTGGAATCGTTCGTCATGCACAAGCCGGTATTGCGAATAATGACTTAAAAAATAACGTCGTTCCGGCATTGCTGATAAAAGTGATAACGTCAAACGCTCCCGCCGCAGATCAAGATACCGAAGAACGCGCAATAAAAGATTGGGCGCGGTTGCGTGCGTTTGATGGTTTATCGGCTATTAAAATTGCGACTCCGTCAGTGATTGCAGCGGCGGAGAAAGTTATAGCCGACAACGCCGAATCTTTTGAGATGCGTTGCAGAGCAGCACGTCTGTTTGGAGAAATTGATCTACAGTCAACAACAGAAATCAAAGCAACTGTATACGGTCGAATCAGTAATTTGATCATCATATTAGCCAAAGCTTATTGCGATTCGGAAATTGCCCGTATTGATTCTCTCATAAATAAAGTACAAGTCCAAAGAACAACAAACCCCGCCAGACTCGGCTCAGGTACAAGAAGACCAATGCCCACAATCACAAACCCAAGTGGAGCAAATGTCAATGACGAAATCGAAGAACCACCATACGCCGATCTACCGCCGGCAGCACAACGCGAAATCCTAAATATCGTACAACAAATAAAATCAGCCGTAGTGCATAATATTGTATTCGGTATTCGCGGCACAAAATGGTCAGGACCCACAGCAAACGGAATCTTGCCCGTACTCAAACCAGACGATCCGAATAGTGATAAATTGAACAGAGCATCAAAAACTCTTATGGGTTTAATTGACGTGTTGGAAAAAGGCAAACCAAACGAAAAAACCGGAAGTGCATCAGGCACATCAACACGACCCGCACCACGACCAACCACCACCACAACAACAACCCGACAGCCAGTCAAAGGTCAACTAAAAGTAAACTTCACCGTCACACGCGAAGCCTTACAAGATTGCAGCGAAAAACTAGCCGACATAATCGCAGGCAACCGCGAAAAACCCGCAAACGCCGCAAACACCGAAAAGAAATAAGAAAAAATTATACAACAAAGAAAATCCGGAAAGCCAATGTAGACGATCATTTTACCTTATCTATTTATTGATCAATGATCACAAAAGAAGCCGCTTATCAAAAGATTGATGAACTTGTCGAAAAGTTTTCGTCACAGATTGAAAGTTACGAAAAAATCGACTACAACGAAGCGCAAACGCGGCAGGATTTTATCAATCCGTTTTTCAAGGCTCTTGGTTGGGATATTGACAACGAAGGCGGTTACTCCGAGTCGAACCGGGAAGTCATTCACGAGGACAAAGTCAAAATTGACGGCGCAACAAAATCGCCTGATTATGCGTTTCGATTAGGCGGCGGTAACCGGTTGTTTTTTGTCGAAGCCAAAAAGCCAAGCATTCATCTCAAAGATGCCCAAGAACCCGCCTATCAATTGCGGCGGTACGCTTGGAACTCGAAATTGGCAATCAGTATTCTGACCAATTTTAAGGAGTTCGCCGTCTACGATTGTACAAAAAAACCGATTCATACCGATAAGGCTTCAACAGCACGAATCACCTATTTAACGTACAAAGATTATACGAACAAAACAGAAATATTCCGTAATTTTCGCAGCGGATTTGATTTTCTTTGGAGTACGTTCGGCAAGGAAAGTATCCTCAAAGGCGGTTTGGAAAGTTTTATCAAAAACGATACGTACAAAAAAGGTGCTTCAACAGTTGACCAAGATTTCTTGCAATTGATGGATGACTGGCGTGAACTTTTGGCTCATTCTATTTGTCGCAATAATAAAGAACTGACAGAAGAAGAACTCAATTTTGTTGTTCAACAAACTCTCGATAGAATTGTATTTCTTCGTATTGCGGAGGATCGCAGGATTGAGTCTGTTGATTCGTTGAGAAAAGCGACGGAGCAAGGAAATTTTTACAAAAATCTTTTCAAACAATTCATTCAAGCAGACGAAAAATATAATTCCGGTCTTTTTGATTTCGGGAAAGACAAAATTAGCGCAACGATTTCTATTGACAATCATGTTATCAAAACAATTATCAAAGATTTATATTATCCGAGTTCTTATGATTTCTCGGTGATTCCGGTTGAGATTTTGGGGAGTGTTTATGAACAGTTTCTCGGCAAGGTGATTCGTTTGACTTCGGGTCATCGTATTAAAATTGAGGAGAAGCCGGAGGTTCGTAAAGCGGGCGGAGTTTTTTATACGCCGCAATATATCGTTCAATATATTGTCAAAAATACAGTGGGCAAACTTATCGAAAATAAAACACCAAAAGATGTGAGTCAGATAAAGATAGTCGATCCCGCTTGCGGCAGCGGAAGTTTTTTACTTGGCGCGTACCAATTTTTGTTGGATTGGCATCAAGATTATTATTTGAAACATTCACAACCTTCCAAAGGACGAAAAACCGACCCGCTATCACCGCAAGGTAATTTGTCCACAGTTGAAAAGAAGCGGATATTGCTCAATAACATTTTCGGTGTTGATCTTGACGTGAATGCGGTTGAAGTAACGAAATTGAGTCTGTTGCTAAAATGTATGGAGGGAGAAACGGAGGCAAGTATTGAAACAGCGCAACGATTATTTCATGAACGGATTTTACCGTCAATTGACGACAATATTCGCGACGGAAACAGTCTTATTGACACTGATTTTTACGACAATAATTTTGACTTCGGCGACGACCGAAAAATCAAACCGTTCAACTGGCAAAAGGCTTTCCCCAATGTATTCAAACAAGGCGG
>JAISQS010000432.1 GCA_031274045.1 Planctomycetaceae bacterium
TCGAACAATATAAGTTTTCTCCATAAAAATTCCCCTCCATGAGTTATAAAAGAAAACGGAATCATAACAATCATCAACAATACAATCAACCCCAATTTTTAAGGATTACAAAGCACTAGAGATTTTTTGTTTTTGGGCTATTGAATGATTTTATTAGGCTTGCCAAACCGGAGAGGGCAGAAAAGCTCAAAGCTGCAATAGCAGGGTATTGCATACCGAGCAACCCAAAAATAATCGCGGTAATAAGAATAAGAAAAATAACCAAAATACCTGTCCCATGCGTCAACATTCGTTGTTTTTCGCCATCATCCAGAAGCCTGTTATCAACACTGATTCGGTGGTCGATTTGCTTTTCCATCGCACATAACAATCGTTCAGCGGCACCGGGAAGAACAGATTCGTATTCCCGCAGCTCTGAAGCCGGCAAGAATATTGATTCACGACTTCGTATTGCAGCCTGTACGGATGTAGACGAACCTCCTTTTTGGTTCATTTCCGTTGTGGCAACTGAAATAAGTTCATGTTCCGTTGACATATTGTTTTACTGCGTTTTTCATGTCGTTGCCGATCATTTTATAATCGGCAGCGAGTGCTTCAGTCACTCCTTCAAGATTATTGGGGGCATAAAGTGAAACTATAAGATTTTCCTTCGTTGAATCCGGCAATGTTGAACGCCTAATGGTGTCTTCATGTATTGCCAGCAAATTCTTCATTCTGGTTTCACGGTCGTATTTCGGCACACGCTGTATCATCGGGATCGCTGACAACACTGTTGCCACACCGACCGAAATAGCCTGTAAGCCCGCAAATAAATTGATAAACTTAAACTTAAACATATACTAACTCCTTAATGAACACACATAATATCGGCAATGGAAGATCAACCCTTGAGCTAAATCCGACACGGTCACAACCAAGAATAAAACGAGTGTAGCATAAAAATAAATTTTTAAGAGTACCCACATTCACAAGGTCAAGCCGATGTACTCACCGACAACCGGTAATGAAAACATGTCGGCAACGTAAGGTTGCCAACCTCACGATCTCCAACACATAAACCGACCAGCGGTCAGTCGTCTGTTTTATGTTGTCGATGTGTGTTATTGTTTCGATCTTATTCTTTGTGATTCTTTTTTTTATTTTGTGTTGTTTTTTGGGGGTGGAGAGTGGGTTGACGTTGGGGTGATGTTTGTTATAATTTCGCCCTCTTTGTTGATGGTGGTTGTAGCTCAATTGGTTAGAGTGCAGGATTGTGGTTCCTGATGTTGTGGGTTCGAGTCCCATCAGCCACCCATTTCATTGAAAAATTTCAACTCTTGCAAAAAAAATACAAGAACACACCCAAAAAATACGAAATAATCACAACAGAACAAACAACCAAAAAGAACAACACAACAGACTATATATAAGGAGAAACACAAAATATCATAAGGATACAAATTCATGTCTCCAAATCATAACCCCTCTCACACGAGAAATTCTGTTGACCAAAAAGATTCTTTGGTAGATTACATCTTCAAAACCGCCTTCGCATTTCTATTAGTCTTTGCCTGCCCCCACTCCACCCTCAACCCCGCCCCAAATAACCTCTACGCAGACCGCTTCATAACAAAAGACGGCGGAAAAATCGAAGGAGAACTCCTCAACCCAAACGATATCCCCTACAAAGTCCTAAAAATCAAGCAAACAAACGGAGTCGAAATCGAAATCAACGCAAACTACATCATCCGAAAAATTGCCGATAAACCAGTCAGCCCACTCACCGAATACAACTCATTCGCACCTTTTGTAGAAGATAATATTGAAAATCACTTGAAGACCGCCGAATGGTGCCGAAGGAATAACTTGCCAGACCTAAACAAACTACACCTCAACCTCGCTCTCGAACTCGACCCCGACCAGCCCGAAGCCCGAAAACTACTCGGATACTCCAAAAATAACGACGGAATCTGGACAACACCAGAACAAAAACTCATCGACGCAGGCTTGATCAGAACACCAAAAGGTTGGAAAACGCAACAACAAATCGAAGTTGATAACATCATCGAAGAACGGAAAAAAACAGAATCACGTTGGCAAAAAGAATTTCAAACAATCATGCACGGCTTGCCGCATAACCCGCAGGCAAGAAACAGACTCCTCGCAATCACCGACCCAAACGCCGCCATCCCCATCACAAAAGCACTACAAACCGAACAAAACCCAGATACCAGAATCCTACTCATCAGAGCATTGTCAAACATCGGTACATCACCAGCCATCCAACAAATCGCACGATGGAGCGTCAGCCAAGTCGAAACCGTCAGCTCCGTCAAACGAACTTGCCTAGACGAACTAAAAAAACACAAAAGCTATAAACACATCCTTGTCGGCTTGTACGCCTCCCAACTAAACCCGCAATACGGCATCTACGCAATCAACGCATCAGCTTTGGCAATCGCCGAACTCGACGGAAAAAGCGCAATACCACAGCTAATCGAAGTCTTGACTGTAAACGTAACCGAAACACAACTCATAAAACCACAAGGACCAGCATTCAGTCCAAGCGGCACCGGATTAGAATGGGGCGCACCGCGCGAAATAAAAATCACTCGCGAAGTAAAAAATAACGATGTACTAAGAGCATTGCAAATTTTGACCGGCGTAAATTTTCTATTCGACAAAAACGCATGGCGAAATTGGATGATCCAATACAGCCGCTCACAATACTTCAACCCAAGACGAATCAACGACTAAACAGATATTTATACAAAAAAACCGAAAAACTCCGGCACAAAAATAAACGATTTAAGATTGAACTCACCACATAACAATAATTGACAAGTTATGACAAACGAAAAGCGTGTTCGCAATATTTTGTTGACGAATGATGATGGGATTTATGCGCCGGGTCTTGTTGCGTTGGAGCGGGCGTTGTGCCGATTGGGGCGTGTGTATGTTGTTGCGCCGTCGAGTGAGCAGAGCGGCGTGTCGCATTCGATAACGTTTCTCACTCCGCTCACGGCAAAAAATATTTTTGTGGATGAGCGGCATTGGGGGTGGGCGGTTGATGGTAGTCCTGCGGATTGTGTGAAATTGGGCGTGGCGGAGATAATGCCGGAGTTGCCGGACTTGATTGTCAGCGGCATCAACGGCGGACTAAACGCAGGTATAAACGTCCTCTACTCCGGCACTGTCGCTGCCGCCATCGAAGGGGCTTTTTACGGAATCACCAGCTTCGCGGTCTCTTTGGAATACAACGAAAACGAACCATTTCACAGAGCCGCCGAAATTGCCGTAAGAGTTATTGAAGAAGTTTTGAACAAAACCGAACAGAATAATCAACAGGACAAAATCAATAATATTCCAAACAACATCACTTCCAATCAAACCGATATTCAAATTGACAAATCTTGCAAGAACAACCAAAAAGCAATAAGACAAAACAGAACAGCAGGCGAACTTTATAATTTGAATATACCGTTGGCGGCGTTGACGAATCCGCATCCTGAGGTGCGTCTGGTTGAGATGGATGCCGCAGCGGAGTGGGAGTCGTTTGAGAAACGGACAGACCCGATGGGACGCCCGTATTATTGGTTGACCGGAACAAAAAAACCACAAAAACCGGAAGAAACAACAGAACCACTAACCGATACCACCGCTCTAAAACAAGGTTACGTCACCCTCGCACCACTAAACTTCAACATGACAGACAAAATAAAAATCAAAACAATGAAATCTTGGGAAACAGAAAAATGGAATTTGTCCGAACAAAATAACACAAAACAAAACCAAAACGGACCCTCAATAAGAACATCCTCAAAAATAAATAATTGACCAACACAAAACACACACCACAGAACAAACGCAGAAAACGCGTCCCTTGACAAAACATAATGCTACGGTAGAATCCCGCCTCTCAATTTTCGTCTCCGTTTCGCCGCCGTGAAGTACATCTTTTGAGGGCAAATTTTTTTGCAAGATTGAGTAGGGCTGAGTTGGGAGACGAAAAAAATTGTTAGTTTGTCAAAAATTACTAAATCAAAAAAATTAAAATCAAAGGAGACATAAAAAATGTCAGAACGCCAAAAAGAAATTCGCCGCCGCCGAAAACGCCGCGCGAATTACGCCGGAATAAAGGCTAAAATTGCCAAAGCAGACGGAAAACTAGACGCAACAACAAAACAAAAAATCGCCGACAAATTAAGGAGAATGACACCCGGCGCAGATGTCATCATAAACGCACTAGACCTATAATTTCCGCAAGAACAGAGATAAAAGCATAAAGGTAACGGAAGAATGTATAAAGTTCCCGCGTGATCCGGACTACATTTCTTGACCGCAAAATGATAATCAATAAAGGTGCGGAACTCCTTGTTGTACCACACAAGTTTAAGATACGTTTTTTTCGATAGTCGTGCAGCGGCGACATCATGCATAACCGGTGATGTAGCGAAGCGGAATCACCGGATTGCGTAACGTTAGCGACGGTAGCTTGCTACCGACGAGCTGGGGTGTTTTATGCGTTGGTGATCGTATGGTAGGCAACCGACCGCCGGGCTTTCTTGGTGAATAGCGTCGGCGCAAGCCGACAACCGGATCGCCAAAACGCACCGGCAAAACCAACACGCCCCAACGGGGCAAAAAGCCCATAGCACAGGGCAACGCCCTGTGAAAATCGCCCCCAATAGCCCTCGCCCTGAAAGGGCAAAAGCCAAAAGGGGGCGGAAAAACTTCGGTTCACCAAAACCTCATTTCCACCTAATTTTTCAAACAAAACAACCGTTAGCGACGGTGGCTTGCCCCCGTTATACGCCGCGAAGCGGCGAAGGACTGGAACGCGGGCGTCCCGCCCGCCTCTGTGCATTAGGAAACCGAACGAGTTTGGAAGGAACGCCAAGACGTGTTGGAGGATATTTGCCAACACGTTTTGGCGTTCAGTTCAAACGGACTGGAACGCGGGCGTCCCGCCCTTGTTATACCACACATCTTTTCTGGACTATCATTTATTTTTACGTTGATACCATGTATCGTTGTACTTGCGTGTTCGGTTTGGATTGGAACA
>JAISQS010000507.1 GCA_031274045.1 Planctomycetaceae bacterium
TTCGCAAGAGTCAAAGAAACGAAAATTTCGTATCACCGATCTTGGCGGTTCCGGGATTGGTGTGTGGACAGACCCGAATGCCGATGACAAAACACGTATTGAGCAAATCGATAATTTTCTTCGAGGAGAAGCGTGATTCATGGGACTAATAGAATTTTTACAAAGCAAAATTGTTTTTTTCGATTCGGCTCCGTTAACTTATTACAATGAGAAAATAATAAACAAAAACTGCTTAAACGATGATTTTAAAATCATAACCCACCAAATAAATTACCAAAATCAAAGTTTGAAATAATACAGGAGTACAAATAATGACACCGGACATCCAAACAACCGTCGAAACAATTTGGACACAAATTGAACCATTCGACGCAGAAAGTCGTGAAAAGATTTTTTGGCAAATTAAACAAAAATTAAAAAAACAACCAAGCAACGGAACAACAAAAACAAAATTTCGACTGACCGATTTAGGAGGCAGTATGAGAGGCGTTTATTGTGATCCTGATGCCGATGATGAAACGCGGCGAAAACAAATTGATGACTATATTCGTGGGGAGCGTGATTCATGGGACTAATTGATGTTCTTTTTAACAAAAAGGTTTTACTAGATTCGGCTCCTCTTATTTACTATGTGGCAGAAGTCGCTCCGTATGTTGATTTGCTTGAGCCGATTTTTGTAGGCATTGATACCAGCAAAATCCAAGCAACTATTGCAACGATAACATTTGCGGAGGTTTTAGTAACTCCCCTTCAAAAACGGGATCAAGAAACACTTGATCGGTTTGAACTTTTATTGGAAAGTGAGTTGACTGGTATTCAGGTTCATAATCTTGATACTGAAATCGCCAAACTAGCGGCGAGGATTCGAGCCAAGTACAAATTGAAAACGCCGGATGCCGTCCAATGGGCAACATTCGATATTTGCAATGCCGACTACTTTTTGACAAACGATAAACAACTCAAAAAACTTGACGAAAAGCGAGTTATTCTACTTGAAGAATATGCTTAATTAGACCGAGTGCAGTTTGATATTTACTTTGTTATCAACACTGTACCATAGTGACAATTCGATAAAAAAACTGTTTTAAACTATGATTTAAAAATCATTACCCACCAAATAAATCACAAAAATCAAAGTTTAATACAATAAAAAAAAACGATACAAATATGGACTTTTTTCAACATCAGGAACAAGCGAAGAAGCGGACGACGACGCTGGTATTTCTTTATGTTTTGGCAGTGGTGCTTCTTGTTGCGGCGGTTTATGCTTTGATTGCGTTTTGTGTGATTCAGGGCGGTGGTGATCCTTTTGATCCGGTGATTTTGCTTGGGTCTATTGGCGGGGTTTTGTTGTTGGTTCTTGGCGGTAGTTGTTACAAGATTTCGGAGTTGTCGTCCGGCGGCGGGCGTTCGATTGCGGAGATGCTTGGCGGTCGCGCGATTTCGGCGGCAACTTATCACCCTGCGGAACGCCGACTTTATAATATTGTTGAGGAAATGGCACTCGCTGCCGGAGTGCCGGTGCCGACGGTGTACATTATGGACAAAGAACCGGGCATCAACGCTTTCGCTGCCGGATTTTCGCCGCGAGAAGCGGTGATTGGAGTTAATCGCGGGACGGTTGATTTGTTGACGCGGGATGAGTTGCAGGGGGTGATTGCTCATGAATTTTCGCACATTTTGAACGGCGATATGCGAATGAATCTTCGGCTTATCGGTATTTTGTTCGGGCTGCAAGTTCTCGCAATTGTCGGTTATTACACAATGCGAATCGGCACAGTGTCGGGCAGTAACCGCAACAGTAAAAACGGCGGAGGCGGTTTGGTTATTATTTTGATTGGTCTTGGCGTGATGGTTCTTGGTTACGTCGGAATGTTTTTTAGTGCGATAATCAAAGCCGCCATTTCGCGGCAACGGGAATTTTTGGCGGATGCTTCCGCTGTGCAATTTACGCGGAATCCTGATGGGATTGCCGGTGCGTTGAAGAAGATTGGTTGTCCGAATGTCGGCAGCGGCGTGGCGAATGAACACGCGGCGGAAGCCAGCCATCTTTTTTTCGGCAATGTTTGCAGCATGTTTTCGTTCGGCGATATTTTCGCAACACACCCCGATTTGACAACACGAATTCGGCGTATTGATCCCAAATTTGACGGACGTTTTCCGAAACAAATTGAGCCGATCAATTTGGCAGACGAATCCAACTCAAGAAGCCAAAGACAAAGCGCAACGAAAATTCCGAGTCAATCCGCTGCATTGAATAATTCAATCAACAATATCGCTAATATTGGCGACGTTAATCTTGATAAGATTCTTGTTGCGGCGACGTTGTTGGATGCGATACCGGCGGATGTTGCGGATGCGGCGCGGAATCCGTTGACGGCGAAGGCGACGTTTTACGCGGTTTTGTTGGACGCGGACGAATCGATACGGTCAAAACAATTGGTAACAATGTCTATTTCAGAAACGCCGTTTGTTGTACGGCAGGCGAAGCAAATTTTCGAGCATCTGCGGGGGCTTGCCGAGAAAGCCAAGATTCCGCTTGCCCAACGTATCACCGGTTCGCTTCGGCAATTAACATTGGCACAATACAAACAATTTTCTCATGTTGTTGATGAGTTGATTGCGGCGGATCAAAAGATGAGTCTGCTTGAGTACACGCTCAAGGCGATTTTGTTGCGTGATCTTGATGTTCATTTCGGGCTTGTCAAGCCGATTTCGGTGCGTTATTCGAGACTTAGTCCGGTGCGTCAGCCGGTTGTTGTTGTGTTATCTTTTCTGGCGTATTCCGGTCACTCGGATATTATTGTTGCGCAAAATGCGTTCAACACGGCACTCAAAGAACTCGGCTTGACCGACCCGATACAGAACAACTCCGATTGTACCGTCCAATTATTTGATCAATCGCTTCGCATTTTAGCGGAGACATCGCCGACAATAAAGAAACAAATTTTTTCCGCGTTGATGACGTGTATTCGATACGATGGTCAAATTACGGACAAGGAAGAAGAATTGATCCGAGCCATCGCCGCCATGCTCGCAATACCAATGCCGGTCTGAATTCAAAAAAGCGGATGGGGAGGGATTCGAACCCACGGTACGTTTCCGCACGCCGGTTTTCAAGACCGGTCCCTTAAACCACTCGGGCACCCATCCGACTGAATTGGGCTGAAATGATAAACGATATTGACAATCTGTAAAGGCACTCCTCCTTAGTTTTTTTATTTTTAACGCAGAAATCGCGAAAATGCGGAAAGCGAAGAATATGAATTTACTGATTATTTCGTTTTTTGTGGGGCATTTACATCGTGTCTTTTATCAAGCACTGTATCAATACAATGTATCAACGCCCTGAAAGGGCAAAATATCATAGCGTAGGGCAACGCCC
>JAISQS010000523.1 GCA_031274045.1 Planctomycetaceae bacterium
CGCAACCGCCCAGCGGTCGGTTACCCACCTTATGTTCTCCAAACCGTCTTGGCGTTCAGTTCAAACTTGTTCGGTTCTATTACGCACAGAGGCGGGCGGGACGCCCGCGTTCCAGTCCGTGCCGCTTCGCGGCAAGCGTCGGCTGTCGCCGACATTGGTGGTTTGGTATATCAACACGTTTTCCGCCCCCACTGTTTTCGGCTTGCTCCGCTCGCCGAAAACGTAACCGCCCAGCGGTCGGTTACCCACCTTACGATCACCAACACGTAAACCGCCCCATCACGTCGGGGGCAAGCCCCCGTCGCTAACGCGACTTGTGTGGTATAACAAGGTCTCGCCCCTACGTTACACTACACAATTTTCTTTCGCGTTGGTCATTCTTTTCCTGCTCGCTCAACAACGAGAGAGATTCCGGTTGTTTTACCTTGAATATCAAATTCAAATCCCGACGTTTTTGAATTACGATATTTCTCCGCAACGAGATGAATTGGCGGACCGAAATGTGCTGTATTGGGATCTTCATCGAAGACTCCGGCAACTGCGGCGCGGTATTGTCCTTTTGGGATACCTTCACCGTCTTTGTAAACGCCGACGCTGAACGAGCCGTCCTTGCGAATTTTGCCAATGTATGTTTTGGCATCGTTTTCAAAAACGACTTGCCCGCGATCAATTGTTGTCCCATCCGAAAACGAAACCGTTCCTTCAACCCTTACGTTCTGACTGCAACCCGTCACAAAAAACGGAACAAATAAAAACACAAATAATAATGTTGATCTGATTAACATAATAATTTTTTTTTGTAATGATATTTTTTGATATTTTTTTTATTTTAACACGAAATACGCGAACAAACTAAATACGCAAAATTTTGATAAACACCTCTTAAAATTTTCAAATTCACTTTCGCGAATTTCGTTTTTTCGCATATTTCGCGTTAAAAAAACTAAAACCGAATCTTCGTGTACCTTGCGCCTCCGTGCGTAACACGAATACTATTCTTGATTTTTCGGGTCGGTTTCGCCGAACAATTTCGCCAGCGTTTCTTCCAATTTTTCGCCGCGTACGGTTGTTGAAATGATTTTGCCGTCTTTATCGACGAGGAATATTGTTGGCACGCCGCGAATTGCATACAACGTTCCTTGTTTGGGCAAGCCAGCCTTTTCCGTCAATTCCTCCGACAAAATAATCCAATTCAATTTTTCATCTTCAACAACCTTTTTGCTCGCGTCCAATTTATCCCAAACATAAACCGAAACAATTTCAAAACCCTTATCGTGATATTTTTCGTATGCTTTGAGCATGAACGGAATTTCGCGTTTGCAAGGACCGCACCATGACGCGGTGAATTTGACGAGAACATATTTGCCGCGTAATTTATCCCAGTCAAAATCCTGATCATCAAGTGTTTTTCCGTACAATTCAGGATCCGACCCTAAAAGCCGTTTTTGAAATCCTTCAATTTGCAGAATGGTTTCCTTCTTTTTCTCTTCCGTAACTTTAAGTTCATCGGAACGGACAAAGGCAAGAATTTCATCCGCCGTCTTTTTTACAATATTGGGATCGAGTTCTAAAGCCTCCGGTTTTGCGGCGTATGTCAAAGTAAATAACAATGGTTTCGCCGGTTCGATTCCTTCGGTATTCGCCCATTTTTTGGCTTCCTGAACGTGTTGGGTAAATTTGTCCAATGTAAAATTTTTGTGTAGTTCTTTACCTGTTACACCCGGAAACGATATTGAATAACGTTTCTGATTGGCGATCGTTTTATATTTTCCCTCTTTCTCCAATTCATCGAGATACGTTTCTAACTGTTGAGAATATTTTGATGTTTTGGGATCGATTCGACCTTGTGTTGTTAATACCTCGTGGTATTGAAGAGATTCAAAACCTCGTATTTTTTTCCGAACACCATCTTCTTGTTTTGCGGGATCGTTGGTGAGTGAGATGATTTTCTCGCCTCCTTTGATGAAGGCTTCACCTACTTCGATGAGGTGTTTTGTGTACGCCGCTCTGTCCTTTTTTCTGATGGCACTTGATTCTGCTGCGATTTTTTCGAGGTACTTGTTAATATCCTCAATTGTTTTCGCGTCATCAATGGAGTTGATTTGCTCATTCTCTTTTGTTTCGGATTGAGCCAAAACAAACGGAAGTGAGAGGGCAAACACAATAAATGCCCATGTAACGAATCTAAAACAGGTTTTCATTGTTACGTTCCTTTTTGTTAATGAGTATCGTACAAAAATATTTCACTCAACATTGAATGATCATCATATTATTTTTGAACAAATACCCGGATTTTTGGTTTGTTAATTGGTTAATTGAAATGGAGTGAGTTACGGAAGGGAGACAGGATTCCCGTCATTGGCATCGCCCAGATAATGCAGAATTTCGTTGTTTGTTGTTGACGAAATAGTCCGCACGGAACCGTCTCCGACAAGAAAATTACAAACACCGGGATGATTGCCGCCGAAAAGCGGACCATAGTAGTCACCCCAATTTGTATCAGGGTAGGGATTAGGTCTTCTGGCGATGATTTCAACCACGTAGTTCGAGAGAACATGACGTCCGACATAGAGACCGCCATCACCTTCGCCGGAAAGATATGGGCAATCAGCCGTCTCCCCAAAACCTTCATCACACACACCTAACTTGTCGGGTTTCACAAATTTTTCACCGA
>JAISQS010000551.1 GCA_031274045.1 Planctomycetaceae bacterium
GCGGTTGTGTTTTCGGCGAGCGAAGCAAGACGAAAACAGTGGGGCGGAACACGCATTGGCAAAACCAATCCGCCATACGTTTTGGGCGTTTTGGTTTTGGGCGATAGAAATTCCGGTGCGTGTTGGCGATCCGGTTGTCGGCTTGCGCCGACGCAACCGCCTGGCAGTCGGTTGCCCACCTTACGATCACCAACGCATAAACCGCCCCATCTCGTCTGTAGCAAGCTACCGTCGCTAACGTCATGCGAATGCGTTTATGACTTGTGCGTTGCGGTGGAGTTCGGGCGGGTTGCGGCGTACTCCCCCTTGTCAACGGCGCATTTTGGGTTATCTTTTCGCCTCTTTTTGTTGCGGTTCGGCGTGCGGGTTCGCGGACAAAAGAAGAATGGACAATCTGTACAAAAGAAGAACAGCCGATCTGTTTCAGATGTTCAAGTTTCACAAAGTTGACGAATGCAAAGTGCATTCGTCAATTTATTTTGTACCATAGTGCGTTGTGTATAAATTTTTTAGTTTTGATAGTAGAAACGAGATTGAGGAGTTAATTATGTCGAGAATTTGTGAGGTTTGCGGCAAGGGACGTATGGTTGGGAATCGTGTTGAAACTCGCGGTAAGGCGAAGTATCTTGGCGGAGTTGGTACGAAGATAACGGGCATTACGCGGCGGCAGTTTTTGCCGAATTTGCAAAATGTTAAAGCTACATTGCCAAGCGGCGAAACAAAAACAGTTCGCGTCTGCGTCCAATGTATACGCTCCGGTGCCGTTAAAAAACAAGTAAAAAATACTCCATTCAAATTGATACACGACGCGGATACAAACACACAAAAAAATACCACAAAGAAAAAATCTGCAAAACCAACCCCCAAAAAAGCCCCAAAATAAAATGACCCAAACCCGCTAATTTGATAACACAACGAGTCTGTCTGACACGAAGACAACTTGGTTTGCCGTTCTTGACAGACTCGATTATGACAACAATAGAACATGCTTTACTTGCGTTTAATTTGGTTGCCCGTGATATTTGATGGGGGCGGGATCGTGATATTTGATAGCCCGTGATATATCACGGGAGTAACGGTTCTTTTTTTTGATTTCAAAAGGCTTGGCGATGTGATTTGTCCTTGTTGGAAAAAAATAAAAGAAATTTTTTTGGTTGGGTGCGCGGGTTATTTTTCTGATTTTATTTCTTTTTCAAGTCTCTTGATTTTCTTGTGTTAGTGGAGTTCTTTTGTTCTGTTCTATTTTTTATGTTTTTGTGGGTTTTCTGTTTTTTGTTTTTATTATTTTTTGTTTTTTGGTGGGAGTGGGCATGGTAATTGCAAAATTGGGTTTGTCGCCATTTGGCGTATAACATCAACAACGGTTCATAACCCAAAAGAAAGGAGAACCAAAATGACCACTAAATTAACAGTGTTTTTTGTATCAGTCGCGATTGCAATTGCCAGTACGGTATACGCGGCAGATTACGAACTCACAAACGTTTCCTACGACCCGACTCGCGAGTTGTACGAAGAGTTCAACAAGGCTTTCGCCAAACACTACAAGACCTTGACCGGAGATAACGTCAAAGTCAAACAGTCACACGGCGGAAGCAGTAAACAAGCCCGCGCCGTAATCGAAGGCGTACAAGCCGATGTCGTCACGCTTGCGCTTGCATACGATATTGACAGTATTGCGTCGAAGTCGCAGTTGTTGCCGAGTGATTGGCAAAAGAAGTTTCCGGACAACAGCACGCCGTACTCCTCGACGGTTGTTTTTCTTGTCCGCAAAGGTAACCCAAAGAAGATCAAGACGTGGGGTGATTTGATTAAGCCCGGAGTCAAGGTTATTGCGGCGCATCCGAAGACTTCGGGTGTTGCGCGTTGGGGGTATCTTGCGGGGTGGGGTTCGGTTTTGCAGGATGAGCTTGGTGATTTGAAGAAGTTGAGTGATCCGGCTTATGCGAAGGAGATTGAAGCTGCGCAGAAGAAAGCTCGTGCGTATACGGCGGAACTTTACAAGCATGTCCCTGTGTTGGATTCAGGCGCAAGAGGCGCAACCCAAACATTCGTACAACGAGGTCAAGGCGACGTACTCATAAATTGGGAGAATGAAGCTTTCCTTGCCGTTCGCGAATACGGGAAAGATAAGTTTGAGATTGTAGTGCCGCCGGTGAGTATTCTTGCCGAACCGCCTGTTGCTGTTGTTGACAAGATTGTTGACAAGAGAGGCACGCGGAAAGTTGCCGAAGCGTACATAAAATTCTTGTACGAAAGGGAAGGTCAGGAGATTGCCGGAAAGAATTATTACAGACCGCGCGACAAGGAGATTTTGAAAAAATACTCGGATAACTTTGCGGATGTGAAGTTGTTCTCTATTGATGATGTTTTTGGCGGCTGGCAGAAGGCGCAGAAAACGCACTTTGAGGATGGCGGGGTATTCGATCAAATAAATGTACGATAATTAGACTGAATGATGGAGTAGATCAAATTGAGCGGTATGTGTGTAGTGTTGTACCGTGTTGGCGGCGGCGATGAATATTGCCGCCGCCGTTTATAGCAACCTGATTGTGTTGCGGTCAAATGGCGATTCGAGATTTTTATTGCCGCAAATATTCAGATGCAAATTAAAACTCGGGTCGCCAACTTTACAATCAGAATTAAACTGTCACCAATATAATTTAAGTACAAATTTAAAATGGGATTTTTAAGACGGGGCAATAATGTGTTGCCCGGATTTGGGCTGACTTTTGGTTTTACTACGAGTTATATTGGGCTTCTTGTTTTGTTGCCGATTTCTTTATTGGTGTTTAAGACGTTTTCGCTGACGTGGGTTGATTTCGTCAAGATTGTCACGTCGCCTCAAGTTGTCGCGTCGTACAAATTGACGTTGATTGCGTCGTTTCTTGCGGCGTTGATCAATGCTGTTTTTGGATTTATTGTTGCGTGGACGTTGGTTCGGTATAAGTTTCCGGGCAGGAATTTTATTGATGCGATAGTTGATTTACCGTTTGCGATGCCGACGGCTGTTTCGGGGATTGCGTTGACGGCAATTTGTGCGGACAACGGTTGGGTTGGCAGTTGGGCGGCGAAGTTCGGGATCAAAATTGCGTATTCTCAACTTGGTGTACTTGTTGCTTTGACGTTTATTGGTCTCCCTTTTGTTGTCAGGACGCTGCAACCTGCGCTTGATGATATTGACAAAGAAATCGAGGAAGCTGCCGCGTCGCTCGGTGCTACAAAATTCCAGACGTTTTGGCGAATCATATTTCCGGCGGTCTTCCCTTCGCTTGCGACGGGTTTTGCGCTTGCGTTTGCTCGTGCGATTGGCGAGTACGGCTCTGTCGTTTTCATCTCCGGCAACATCTCATACGAAACAGAAATCACACCGTTGCTCATCGTTGCCAAATTAGAACAATACGACTATCCGGGCGCAACAGCTATTTCACTCACTCTCCTCACCGCGTCATTTATCCTCATGTTGATAATAAATTCCTTGCAAGTTTACACAAGAAAATCGAGATAATTTATAAATTTCA